>JAICXI010000243.1 GCA_025980505.1 bacterium
ACCCACCCCGCTATCGCCGCTTTTTTAACAGCCGCACCATATAAATCAAAACCAGGGCGCCGATCAAGGCCACGACGGCCGACCCCAAAATCCCATAGGCGCCGAGTCCCAAGGCCCCGAAAATCCCTGAACCCACAATGGCCCCCAGTACACCCACGACCAAGTCGCCCGCCAGGCCAAAGCCTTTTCCTTTCATGATCTTTCCGGCCAGCCATCCCGCGATTAAACCCACCACCAGGATGTAGACGATATCGTTCATGTACATGCAAATCCCCCTCGCCTGGAATGCGGTCCCCATCGCAACCCGTCCAGTCTGTGCCGCGTTGAAACTTAAAGCAATGACTTTCATCTTTAATTTTAAGAATCAAGGGCCTTTTTGCGGAACGGGCTCCCCGCTATCAAAATGATAGCGGGGAGCCCGTTCCGCGCCGCCGCCGGAATAAAAAATAATTACGAAGCCGCCCATGCCCTTTTGGGGACGCTGAAGCTTAGGATGGATGGAAGAAACTTCCCCAAGGATTGGACCTCCCGTGAAACCGTCGAAACGCTCGCCCCCAAAGCCCGGCCTTTTTTTGATCCTTGCATTTTTCTTGGCCGGGGGATGCGCAACCGTTCCGCCTTATTCCGTGCCGGTCCTGCCGGCTCCGGCAAGGGCTTTTCCACCGGTAAAACCCGGGATGGTCCGGCTTCCGGTGTTGATCACCTTCCCCACCGGAGGCAATGTCCTCCGGCATATCTCCAACCTTTTAAAGGGCGGCCTTCAACATTTAATGCCGAACCTGAAGGACATGCCGGGCCTCCATTTGAAATCCAAAATTGAGGATCTTTGGAAGACGATGCAGGAGCCCATTTTTCTGGATAAGGACCTCTGGCTTTTAATCCAACCCCGGACATTGAGCATCGGAAGGATGCGGACCGACCTTCGGCGCGAATCGACCGCCCATACGGTTTTGGAAATGACCGCCAAACCGGAAATTATCTTCGGGCCCCAACCCGCCATCACCCCCGTGCCCATACCCCCGCTCCAACCCTTCCGGCGGGGGCCCGGTGTATTCCAGGCGATGAGTAATACCCCCCTCAGTTACAAGGAGATCAACCAATATTTCCGGGACCCCCGGCTGAAGCTGATCGGCATGAAGTTGCACGGTACGGGCTTGGGAAACCTGACCTTGTCGGGAATCCGGTTTTACGGGTCGGGTGGAAAGGTGGTCGTTGAGGTGAAACTGCATTACAACCCCATGCTCATCAATTTCGGGGGCAAACCGGCCAATTTGACGGTTTATTTCAGGGGCACTCCCCGCTATCTTCCGAAAAAACGGGCGTTCGACTTGCCGGACCTGGACTACGACATCAAGTCCGGCGATCTCATAGTCCAAATCGCCGATTTTCTCTTCAAGTCGGATTTTAAAAGGGAAATGCGCCGGATCGCCAAAATCCCCATCGGCTTAAAAATGGACGTGGTCAAAGAGAAAATGAACAAGGCCTTGAACCGGCCCTTGGGACGGTTTGCCCGCCTACACACCCAGGTGAATTCCTTCGAAGTATTGGACGCCTTCGCGGACAACCAGGGAATCGAAGTCCGCCTTTCGGTAAAGGGGACCGCCACGCTGGAAGTGGTCTGGAATTAAGGGCGCCCTGGCCCCGGAACTAGGAATGCATTGCCCGCGGGGATGGCCCCGATCGCTTCCGTCCTCCGGGCGGCAGGATGGGGCCGGAAGCAAGGGCTTGTTTTCGACAGGGATTCAACGTCCGGAGCTTTGCTTGGCTTGTTTTGCGCCCTTGCGGTTTTTCCCCGGGCGCGCCGGGGCCCTCCTCTTCTTCGGAGGGGCCGGTTTTTTCTTGTTGAATGTGGCCCAAAGGGTTCCCGCCAGCATTCCCGCGGCGACGGCCATGGCAACGGCTTTTTTGGGGTTTATTTCCACGAAGTGTTCGGCTCTTTTTTCATACTTGTCGAAATTTTGTTTGGCGATCCGCAGTTTTTCCTTGGATCGGCCCACCTGCTCCGCGAACTTTTGGGCGTTTTTTCCCCCGGCGATTTGATGCTCCAGCAACAGGATCTTATTTTTGCCCGCCCTTAAATACTTGAAGATCTGATTTTTCAGATTCCCGTTGTTCTTTTCGTCGGCGGTCTTAACCTCCCCTATGCCGATTTTCCTCATCATTTCTTTGCTCGTCATCTTTTACTCCTCCAGCCTTTTAGTTTGTTGATGGAACCATCAACCTCAGGATCAATAATCCCAAAAGCCCGCCGCAGGCAAAAACGATTCCACGGGGGATGCCGCCATAGTCAATCGCGATGAAAAATAAACCGAGAATCAGGAAGGCCAGGCTCAATAAGTTCAAAAAGCCCCTGACAACCACTTTGACCACCCATTTTTGGGACGCGCTCTTGTATTTTTCCAGGGACTTTTCCGCCCGGCTGGCGATGGGACTGATGCTTTTGAGGACCCAGAGGGCCAAATCCCATAAATGGCCGAGGGCGGAAGCCTCCTGGGATTTTTTTTGCAACATTTTCACTTTCCTTTGGAGCGGTGGCGGCCGGGTGGTTGAAACAAGGGACCCGGGTTCGCTTCATTGACAAGCCGGCACCTGAAATTAAGCAAGAAACAAGCCACCGGTCGGATGGATTCTTCCCCTTCTTTTCGGCACAACCATGGTTCGGGACATCCAAAGGAATCAAAATGAGGTTGGGGGAGGATCACTTTGATCGGTTGCCCGGATTGGGAGGGCGACCGATATTTCCGCCTGCAATAGAAAACGTTGTTTCCCGGGAAGGGATGGGAATGGGGACGCCTTTTCGCGGGGCTTTCACACGGTATGGAACTTGCTTTTCTATGGAGTCCTATGACCACCCAAACCCTCCTGAAAGCCGAACCGCCTGAACCGGATTCATTGGACGTCAACCAACTCCTTAAAACCATGCTGGCCCTGAAAAAAGGTGAATTTTCGGTGCGGTTGCCGGTGGAATGGACCGGCGTAGCCGGCAAGATCGCCGACACTTTCAACACGGTGGTCGAGATGAACGAGCGCATGGCGTTCGAACTGGAGCGCTTGCGGGATGCGGTGGCGAAGAAGGGCCGGATCAACCAGCGGGCTCCCCTGGGGGAATTCATCGGATCCTGGTCCCGGATGATGGAATCGGTGAACACCCTGATCGACGAACTGGTGCGGCCCACCAGTGAAATGTCCCGGGTCATCGGGGCCGTAGCCAAGGGGGACCTTTCCCAAGAGGCGTCTTTGGAAATCGGAGGCCGTCCCCTGGAAGGGGAATTCCTCCAAACGGGCAGCACCATCAACAGGATGGTGGACAGGCTGAGATCCTTCGCCTCGGAAGTCACCCGGGTGGCCCGGGAAGTCGGGACCGAGGGTAAATTGGGCATGCAAGCCATTGTGCCGGGGGCGGCGGGCACCTGGAAGGACCTGGCCGACAACGTCAATCTCATGGCCAGCAACCTGACCAGCCAGGTGCGGAACATCGCCGATATCACCACCGCGGTGGCGAACGGCGATTTTTCCACGAAAATCACCGCGGACGTGAGGGGCGAGTTCCTCCAGCTGAAGGAGAAAGTCAACACCATGGTGGACCAGCTGCGCTTCTTTACCTCGGAGGTGACGCGCGTGGCCCGTGAAGTGGGTGTGGAAGGCAAGCTGGGCGGCCAGGCCATCGCGCCGGGCGCCGCTGGGACCTGGAAGGAATTGACGGATAACGTCAACCAACTGGCGGCCAATTTAACCACCCAAGTGCGTTCCATTTCCGAGGTGGTCAGCGCCGTGGCCAGCGGGGACCTGACCCGGTCCATTCACATGGATGCCCGGGGCGAAGTGGAGACCTTGAAGGACACCATCAACCAGATGATCGCCAACTTGCGCGGCACCACCCTGAAAAACTCCGAACAGGTCTGGTTGAAGACCAATTTGGCCCGCTTCACCTTGATGCTGCAGGGTCAAAGGGACCCGCCCACCGTGGCCCAAGCCATCCTTTCCGAGCTCAACCAAGTGGTTTCAGCCCAGCACAGCGCCTTTTACATCGCCGATTCCAAGGAATCGGGCGAGATACGCTTAAGGCTTCTTTCCAG
>JAICXI010000172.1 GCA_025980505.1 bacterium
AGGTCACACCCGCGCCCAGGACTCCGCCGCTGGTGTTGGAAAGGGTCACTTCCCAGTTGGCCTGGTGGGAGGGGTCCGGCCCGCAGGCCGGTGAAAAGGTCAGGGTGGAAAGGGACAGGCCCGACACGGCCGTGCAATTGGGACCGTAACAGCCGCCGTAATTTACCGCCCCCGCCAGGGCCTGGCCCGAGGCTTCCTCCACCCAGAACTTGATCGTAAGCTGGGACAGGCTGACGGGCATCGAGCCGGTGTTGACCACCTCGAAAGTTTCCGAAGCTTGGTTGGAGCCGCAGGACGTAAACTCCAGCAATTGCAGGGCCGCCGGGCTGGTGTTGCAGGGCGCCGTCGGCGTGGGGGTGGGGCTCAAGTTACAACCGTATTCGGGCGGGTACAACTGGCTCATGGGAACCAGTTGCCGGTAGGTGTTGGCGCTTTGCCACATCAACCGCGCTTCCGCCGCGCCGAAATACTGCACATACTGCATCTCCACGGGATACTTGACCCCCGCCCGGCACTGGAAGGCCGGGTTGAAGGGCGTGGGGGTGCCCGTGGGCGTGGTCAGCGTATCGGCCAGGGTCTGGGGCCGGCCCGTCGAGGGGTCGGTGAGGATGAGCCTGCCGCCGTCATCCACACGGATGGTAAAGACGTAATTATCCGTATAGGAGGCCTCCAGGTATCCCTTCCAAATGATCGAGAACTGGTCCTGCAGCAATCCGCAACCCGGCACGATCAGCCCAGTCCCGCCGTAGGGGAAGAGGAAATTGACTTGGGGGTCGGTTTGGGTCGCGCAGGGAGGGGCGCCTATCTCGGTGGTGCCCGAGGAATAGGCGCCGCAAAGGCCCGTGCCCGTACCCGTCAGGGGCGTGGGCGTGGGGCTGACGGGGATCGTGGGCGTGGGGATGGGGCCCATGGGGGAAACCCGGGCCCAGGATTCCACCCAGCCGATGTCCGGGTTGGAATATTCCTGAACGGTCCAGAAATCCGTGTCGTTCACCGGATCCACCAAGGTGTGGCTGAAATCCCCCCAACGACCGCCGCCGTAGGGTCCCAGGCCCGGCTGGTAAACCAGGGGGTTCCGGAAAGTGCCGGCCGGATCGCCGGCCGCCCGGAAGGCGTAAGCACAGCTGGGATAGGTGTCGGAGGAAAAACGCGTGAAGCCGAGCAACATGTCGTTATTGGTGTTCACAGCCACGCTGCCCATCCCGTAATAATAGTGGCCCGTGGGATCGTCGATGCGGCCGAAATCCTGCAGGTTGGCGTTCACGTCAACCTTCCACCACTAGATGGAACTGCGGACCTGGCCCGAAAGGGGCATGACCACCTGGGTACCGTACACCGACCCGTTGCGCACCACGCAATCCATCATCCAGTCGAACCCCGTGGGGATGTTGTTCAGGGCCCCCTCCTGAGGCGCGTCCGGGCTGCCCACCCAGGCCGTCGGGGCCAGGATGCTGGCGCCCACCTTGGCGAAGGAAGCGCTTCCAACGGGGCCGCTCAAGGCGTAAAGGGCGATGCTCTCGTCGCTGTCCTGCTGCATGAAATAAAGGTCGTTTACATCGGGGTCATAGGTTTCGGCCGGTTGCAGTGTAGCGCCGTTCAGGTCCATGAAGAACTGGAACTGCCCCGTGCCGCCCGCGTACAGATCGGCCTTGTCGAAGGCCCACAGCCCGTAATGCCAAGGGTCGCCCGGCAGGTTGGCCGATACGGCGATCCAGTTCCTGTTGAAGCCCATGGCATCGTAGTCCATCCAGTTGTTCGGCAGATCCGTCAGGGCCAGACTGTACTCGTTCCAGAGGCCGGTGGGGTCCGGGGTCCGGGTGACTCCTACGAACAACCGCGCCGGGGAGCCCTGGAGACAGGTGACGATGAAGCGCTGGCCGTAGGGGTCGAACCGCACCCGGGGATCGTAGGGTTCCCCAGTGGGGGAAAGGGGTGCGAACAACTGGTTCAAGGGAGTGCTTAGGATTTGGTTTCCTGAACGGTCGTGCACCGTGATCACCGAATTGGCGGTGTTGACTACGAACTGGGGGCTGACCGCGCCGCAAGTGTCCGGCGGTTCCAAGCCCGTCTGGTATTGGCCGTCGAAGACCGTGAAGGGCGCCGGCGAATCTCCCGAGGGGGCTCCCACCAGGGGCCGGAAGGGCAGGGAGAAGGCGCGGGCCCCCGGGTTCGTGGCTGGCAGCCGGGGGATGCGGTAGCGGTCATTGGCCTGGTCCTGGACGGCCCGGAGACCGCCGGGCCGGGACTGGGCCGGAGGCAAATCCCCCAGACGGACGGTCGCACGTCCCGTCAGAACGGAGGACCCGCCGGCCGCGAAGGCCGTGGAAAGGGCCAAGCCATAAAAGAGACAAAGAAAAAAACTTCGACGGCCCACCGTTTTCAACCACCCGGCCTTTGTTTTTTCCGAATCCATGGCCCTCTCCTTCCCCTTCCGCTCGCGCGGACGAACCAACGCCTTGAAAATTCAGTGAGATCAAGTGACGGATTTGCGAGGGCATTTTCCGACCCGTTCGCTGGGAAAAGAATCGTCACGAAGGGTGGATTTCCGCGAAACCGATTACCAAATTAATAATGAACATTAAACGTCTTATTTGAAACGGTTTGAGGCTTTCGGCCAATCAGGCAAGAAGTAATTTCGGGAGGAAGAAAATTCGGGCGGCCGGCGCCGTCCCTTATTTTTTCCGTGCGAAAGAGGGACGGGGAGTCCTGCGGGCCGGCTTTCGAATCATGAAGGGGACGGCAGAGGAAGCCATCGGCCAAGGATCGGCGGAAATAAAAAAGCCCTTGGGAAAAACCCCAAGGGCTTTTGGACTTCGGGACTTCAGCGCGAAGATTTGCGGCGGCGAGCCGGGGCCTTGCGGCGGCGGGTGGGAGCCATGGCCGCCACGGCCTGGGCCGGTTGGGCGGCATTTTGGGGTTGGCCCTCCGGAGTGGAATTGACGGCCTTTTTAAATTCGTAAAGCGCGGAACCCAGGGCCTTGCCGATGCCGGGAAGTCTTTCTCCCCCGAAAAGCACCAAGGCCAGGATCAATAGAAGCAGTAATTCTCCAAAACGTCCACCCATGTCACAACTCCTCCCAAAAAGTTCGGTTATTGTACGAGGCTCCCGGGACCAAGTAAAGCCCTTCCGGGGCCGTTGCCCGATGGGATTAAGGATGCAACTTTATCCCTTCTTTTTCAATACCTACTTCGGTTGCACCCCCGGTCCGGCCCGCCGGACCGGATTTATCAAAGCTTTTAGCGCCGCCCTCCGCAAGTCGGGGTTCCCAAGGTTCCGTCCCCACCCATTCTCCCCGACTTTCCCCTTTGCTTTGTGACAACCGTCATGTTGCTTTGAAAGGCCCCACGCCTTGCGGGAATGGCCTGGGACGGTTAAAAATCCTCCGCGACGATCTTGACGCTGATGGTGGGGTCGGTTTTTCTCCTTTTGTAAACCACGTCTTCCACGTGTTCCAGGACGGAGAGGACCGCGTTGCCCGTCCCGATCAGGCTTAAGTGCGCGGATTTGAGCGTGCCGGGGTAGCTGTGGAGCCCCGCGAAATGCTTGGAGGATTGGTGGATGTAGGTGTAACCCTGCGGGTCATAACGGCAAGCCGACTCGATGACGGGTTTTTGGTCGTCCTTGTTCAAGGCGCCCGTCAGCATGGTTTCCAGGTTATCCTCATCCAGTTTCCGGTCCGGAATGTCGAAGAAAACCGACGACACGCAATAATTCATGTCGGGGGCCAGCCGAAGCCGCTTGGACGCGTTTTCCACCGAGTGGAACAGTTTATCCGGCTCCTCCTGCAACGCCATTTCCTTGCTGACGATTTCATTGATCAGGATGCTCTTGCGCGGCTTCCCCAGGTTCTTGTTTGTTTTTTCGAACATGATCCTGCCGTCTTTTTCGGGGCTGCAGGTGTAAAGTTCGTCGATCAAGCGGCGGGTCTTTGGATCGTAGATCAAAATGCGGTGCGACTCGGAAAGGATCCAGGAAAACTTCAAGACGTCTTTTTCCCCCACACTTCCCAGGCCGGGGTAGGGGATGAAATCCAGGATGATGAAATCGTTGTCCAGAAGGGTCTCAAACCCCAGGTCCAACAGCGCCTTGGAACGTTTCTTAACGTCGGCGCCGAAGTCCACTTTCTCATAAACCGAGAAAATTCCCGTGCCCTTGGCATACTTGGAATCATCCAGGGTTTCCGTCATGTCCCACCCCACTTTCACGTTTTGTGGGATGTTATTATTCATGGAATTTCCTAAAACCGTTAGAAAAATCCGCAGCCGCCCTCGCCCCTTTTCCGGGCAGGGGGCGGCCCTGGGGCCCCCTCAATGGGCCTCCAACCAGCTCTTACCGGCGCCCACGTCCACCTTCAGGGGAACCTTGAGTTTCATGGCGTTTTCCATCTCATCGATGATGATTTTTTTAGCCTCATCCACCTCCCCCTTGGGAGCCTCGAAAACCAGCTCGTCGTGCACTTGGAGCAGCATGGTCGTTTCCATCTTCCGGGCCTTCAGCTTCGCATGAAGCCGCACCATGGCCACCTTGATGAGATCGGCCGCCGATCCCTGGATGGGGGTGTTGACGGCCATGTGTTCGGCCGCGATCTTGAGGCCGATATTGGTGGATAGGATTTCCGGCAACAGGCGCTTTCGCCCCAGGATGGTGGAAACAAAACCCTGCTTCTTCGCCGTTTCCACGCATTCAACGGTGAATTCCTTGATGCCCGGGTATTTGGCGAAATAATCCTCGATGAATTTCTTGGCCTCGGCCATGGAAACCCCGTTTTCTCTTGCCAGCCGCTGGGGCCCCATTCCGTAAATGACTCCGAAGTTGATGGTCTTGGCCTGGTTCCTTTGGGTGGAAGTCACCTGGTCCATCGGGACCCCAAAAATCAAGGAGGCCGTCCGGCGGTGGACATCCTCATCGTTCTCGAAAGTCCGGATGAGGTTCGGGTCTCCCGTGATGTGCGCCAGGACCCGCAGTTCGATTTGGGAATAGTCGGCGGAGATCAAAACGTGTTTGGAATCCTGGGGCACGAAGGCCCCGCGGATCCGGCGGCCGAACTCGGAGCGGATGGGGATGTTCTGGAGGTTGGGGTCGTTGGAAGAAAGGCGGCCGGTGGCCGCCACGGCCTGGCTGTAG
>JAICXI010000030.1 GCA_025980505.1 bacterium
GCCTCCAGGTCGAGGTGATACCCGTATTTATCCGAGGCCGCCGCCAAAAGCGCCATGCCTTGCGCGTAAGTCATGATCATCCCGGCGAAGAGCGCGCGGCCCAACGGCAAAAGGAAGGCCTCCCGGTCGCCGTTGAAGCGCCGGACCGATCGCCGGTAAATCGCGGCGGCCCGCCCGCGGTCCCCCTCGGACAGGGACAGGTCCCTCATGGCGACGGCCAGGTCGATGGTGGGGACCGGCACCTGGAGTTCCATGGCGCTTTGCGAGGTCCACATGCCCGTGCCCTTTTGTCCGGCCACGTCGAGGATTTCGTCGATCAGCCGCTTGCCGGTCTTCTCGTCCCGCTTGGAAAAAATATGGCCGGTGATCTCCACCAGGTAGCCGCGGAGTTCGCCCTTGTTCCACAAGTCGAAAACCCACCCCACCTCATCGTCGCCCAGGCCGAAACCCCGCTTCATCAGGTCATAGGCCTCGGCGATCAATTGCATGAGGCCGTATTCGATGCCGTTGTGGACCATCTTCACGAAATGCCCGGCCGATCCGGGGCCCAGCCAGGTCACGCAGGGATCGCCGTCGACCTTCGCGGAGGCGGCCTCCAGGATGGGACGGACCCTTTCGTAGGCTTCCTTCGGCCCCCCGGGCATGATGCTGGGGCCATGGCGCGCCCCTTCCTCCCCCCCGGAGACTCCCACTCCCAGGAATTCGATGCCCTTGTCCGCCAAGGTCTTGGCGCGCAAATCCGTGTCCCCGAAGTGGGAATTGCCCGCGTCGATCAGCAGGTCCCCCTTGTCCAAGTGGGGCAGCAGGTCCTTGATCACCGAATCCACCGGGGCCCCGGCGGGCACCAGCATCAGGATGGCGCGGGGGCGGCGGAGCATCGCGATAAAAGCGGGGATGTCCCCCGCGACACCGATGTTCCTTTCGCCCGAATCCTTCTTCAACTCCCCGGCTTGGGCCTGGTCCTTGTCGTAACCTGCCACCGAAAAGCCCTTGTCGGCCATGTTTAAAACCAGGTTGCGGCCCATGACGCCCAGGCCGACCATGCCGATCTCATGTTTTTTTGGACTTTCTTCATTTGTCATTGTTTCGCTCCGAGCTTTGTTAAGGGGATTTCCTTCATCCGGTCCGCTTGAACCCGGGCAGCAGGCCCTTTCTCAAGTCCCAACCCCTTCCCTTCCTTCGTTGGATGATCCTTTGAATCCTTTTTCATGTGTTCTTCCGGGGGATCGGGAGCATGGAACCCGAATCCCCCTAATTCCCACCCGGAGCCAGCAGCGGAAGGGCCTGGCCGTGGGACGTCCAGGCAAAATCCCCGGTCAACAGGTAGACGGCGATGCAGGCCAGCATCACGAACACCACCGCCAAAAAACGCCAATCCCGGTGCGCGCGCCGCCAATAGGGGCCGCGGACCTCGCTGATCTCCGGTTCCGGATAATGGGTGCGGCGATGTTCATATTGATGCTTCGTCATGGATTCTCCCCCCGGCTTTCGGATTCAAGGGCCGGCAAAAAGGAAAGGGGGCGGCCGTCCGACCCACGGGTCAACCCCGGTCCGGGGATTGGGTGGGCCTCCCTTTTATTTTCCGGTTTGAAAAAAGGTCCGGGTTTTGGCTCGGGCTTGATTTCAGGTTTGGCGTCCGCTTTCTTGGGCGGATCAAAGATCCGATAGGCCAGCAGTTTCACTTGGTCGTTCAACAGCGCCCAGGCCAAGGCGTATCCCCAGACCAACCCGGCCCAACCCCATCCCAGCGGCGTCATCAAAAACCCGTAAACCGCGATCAAGGTCGCGGCGGCTTGTGTTCCGAGCACCGCTATCCACAAAATTTTAGCCGGACGTATGGACCAAAGGCGGCCTCGGGTACGCGTCAGGAAGATGGTCATATGCCCCGCCACGGACAGCTTCAAATACATCAAGGTCTGGAGGTGGGCGCGGTCCATGTGAAAGACCCGGTCCCCGATGAAAAACAGGCCGAAGGCGGCAATGACCCCCAGGACACCCAATACCGTGGAGATGGCCAATACCAGCCGCATATTCCACACCTCGGGCTGGTTCTTGTAACGGACGTTGTCATAGGCGATGGACAGGATGGCGCCGTCGTTGAGAAGGGCCAGCATCACGATCATCACCGCCGTCACCGGATAAAAGTTGAACGCCAGGATCGACGCGGTCATGAAAAACAACACCCGCAGGGTCTCGGTTATGCGGTAGATGGCATAGCTGTTCATCCGCTGGAAGATCTTGCGGCTTTCCTTGACGGCGTCGATGATCACCGACAGGCCGGGAGTCATCAGCACGATGGAGGCGGCCGCACGCGCCGCGTCCGTGGCGCCGGAGACGGCGATGCCGCAGTCGGCCTTCTTCAGCGCGGGGGCGTCGTTCACCCCGTCACCCGTCATGCCGACCAAGTGGCCCCGCTTTTGCAGGACGTCCACGATGTGATACTTGTGCTCCGGAAACACCTGGGCGAAGCCGTCGGCCTTCTCGATGGATTCGGCCGTCGCCGGAGTTTCCTCCTTTTGGGAATCCCCCAGGCCTGCCGCGTCCAGGATATCCGCGCCCAGGTCCAGTTTCTTGGCGGTTTCCTTGGCGATGGCCAGCGCGTCGCCCGTCACCATCTTGACCTTCACGCCCATGGCCAGCGCCGTGGCGATCGTTTCCTTGGCGTCTTCCCGGGGCGGGTCGAACAGGGGCAGGACCCCCAAAAGTTTCCAGGGCCCTCCCCCCTCGGCCCGGGCCACGCCCAAGGAACGGAACCCCCGCGACGCGAATTCATCGACCGCCTTCTCAACCGCCGGTTTCTCCTTGGCGGCGTCGCCCGACAATTCCAGGATCACCTGGGGCGCCCCCTTGGTGACCTTGAATTCCTTTCCATCCTTGCCCTTGAGGGTGGCCTCGGTGCGCTTATGGACGGCGTCAAAGGGCATGAAATGGACCACCTGATAGTCCTTAACGGCTTCCTTGTCTTTCAGCCCCCCCAGGACCGCCAGGTCGATGGTGTCGTTATTGTCCGCCCGCGAGGCCAGCGCGCCGTTGAGGATCACCTGTTCCGGGGGGATATTTTCCCGGCTGAAGGGATCGCCGAGGGTCAGCTTGTTCTGGGTCAAAGTGCCGGTCTTGTCCGCGCAAAGCACATCCACGCCCGCCAGTTCCTCGATGGCCACCAGTTTGCTCACGATGGCTTGTTTTTTGGCCAAGAGCCGCGCGCCGACCGCCATGGTGACCGAAAGCACCGTGGGCATGGCCACCGGAATGGCCGCCACGGTCAACACCAGGGCGAATTGCAGCGTGGAGAGGATCGGGTCGCCCCGGAGGATCGCCACCAGGATGATCACCGCCACCAGGGCGCCCGCCAGGAGGATCAGGTAATTTCCAATTTTCAGCACGGCTTTTTGGAAATGACTGGTGGTGTGCGCCTTCTGCACCAGTTGCGCGGTCTTGCCGAAATAGGTGTTTTTTCCCGTGCCATAGACCAGGGCGCCGATCTCGCCCCGGCGCAGGATGGAGCCGGAAAACACCGCTTCGCCCGGTTTCTTTTCGGCCGGCAGCGACTCCCCGGTCAGGGCGGACTGGTCCACCTCCACCGGGTCGCCCGAAAGAAGGCGGGCGTCCGCCGGCACGATATCGCCCAGGCACAGGCGGATGACATCGCCCGGCACCAGTTCCTTCGCCGGCGGGTTGAGCCATTTCCCATCCCTTAACACCCGGGCCTTGACCGCCAATTGGGCCTTCAAGGCCTCGATGGCGTTGCCCGCCTGGTGTTCCTCCCAAAACCCGACGACCGCGTTGGCCACCAGCAGAAGAAGGATGATGAAAAAATCGGGCCAATGCCGCGCCACCGCCGAAAGGACCACCGCCGCCTCGATCATCCAGGGGATGGGGCCCCCAAAATAGCCGAGGAATTTCAGGAACAGGTTGGTCTTTTTTTCCTCGATCTCGTTGGGCCCGTATTGGACCAGCCGCTTCTGCGCCTCGGCTTGGCTGAGGCCGTCCTTGGAGGACTCCAGTTTTTTCTCCACTTCCTCCAAGGGAAGGGTTTTCAGGTCGTTCCGTGGGCCGGGCTTCACCTCCGGCTTAGGTTCGGGTTTCCCTTCGGTTGCCTGCTCCGTCATCGCGAATCCCCCGTTCTTCTTTCAAGGTCCCTTTATTCCAACCGACGCCGCCTCTTCCATGATCCTTACGATCCTGTCCTCCATTTCCCGGGCCACCCCTTCCAGCAGGGGCTTGTGGAACATCGCCAGGAGGGCGGTCGGCTTCAAGGCCGCCAGGATGGTCCGGCCGCCCTCCTCGTAAACCGAAATCCGGCAAGGCAGCGCGGCGGAGACGCCCATGTTTTGGTCGAGGACTTCCTTGGCTTGTTGGGGCTGACAGACCTCGAAAACCAGGCATTCATGGGCCAGTTCCACCCCCTTTTTCGCCAGGGTCTGCCGGAGGTCGTGGACCTGCAGGACGCCGAAATGATTGGCCGTAACGGCCGCTTGCAAGGCGGCCGCAGCCTCACCCACCGTTTTCCCGGCGGCAACCGTGGTCAGCATGGTTTCGTCCTTCATGGTTCACCCTCCCATTCACGGACCGGCCGTGGAGGCGCGGTCATTTCCTGAAAAGCCGGATGATCAAGGCGGCCACCAGGATCACCGCCAGTGCGCCGAACAACGTCCAAGTGCCGCCTCCCATCCATCCATTCATCCAACCGTTCGAATGTTCCATCATAAAAGCCCTCCCTCTTTTTTCGGACCTACGGTTCACCCGGCCATCGGGGCGCCCCGGCGGCGCCGGAAACGGACGGGCATGACGGCCTCTTTATTTTTTTAGGAACCATGCGCTTGGCATGGTTCCGTTTTTTTCACGGAGCGCCCAGCGCCGGCTTCCCGTCCACGTCGACGTTGATTTCGGGCCCGGCCGCGCGGGGCTTGTTTTCATTTTGGGACCCCTTCCATCGCGGCCCTATATTCGCCCCGCCTCGCGGCCCGGTTGCACCGGACCCGGTGAAGAAGGGCTTTCTGCGCGGTGGCCACATGGGCTTCCTCGCCCATCCAAATCTCCAGGGCGGGTTGCTGGATGGCCCGGGCGAAAGAAAACGACAATGCCCAAGGCAGGCGGGACCTGAACCGGACGTTCATGGCGTTCAAGCGCTCCGAGGCCAACTCCGGGGATTGCCCGCCCGATAGGAATGCGATCCCGGGGACGGAGGCCGGGACGCACCGGTAAAGGCAATTCACGGTGGCGTCCGCCAACTCCTCCACCGATTCCTGGTGGGGACAGGCCCAGCCCGGAAGCACCATGTTGGGTTTCAAGATCAGGGCCTCCGTCGCCACCCTTTGGGCGTGGAGCTGGCTGAAGACCATCCGCAGGGTTTCCTCCGTCACCTGGAAACAGCGTTGAAGGCTGTGCGCACCGTCCATGAGCGCCTCCGCCTCCACGATGGGGACCAAACCGGCCTCCTGGCACAAGGCCGCGTAACGGGCCAGGGCGTGCGCGTTGGCCTCGATGCAGCCCATACTCGGCAGCCCCTCCCCCAGGGCGATGACCGCGCGCCACTTGGCGAAACGGGCGCCCAATTGGGAATAATGGGCCAGGCGCCCGCGCAAGCCGTCCAGTCCCTCGGTGACCCTCTCCCCCGGATGGCCCGCCAACTCCCTGGCTCCCGTATCCACCTTGATGCCGGGGATGATCCCCAGGTCGGCGAGGGCCTTCACGAAGGGGGTCCCGTCCACCTTTTTCTGGCGGATCGTCTCATCATAGAGGATGGCCCCGCTGATGGACTCCGAAAGGCCGGGCGTCGTCACAATCAACTCCCGATAGGCGCGCCGGGCCTCCTCGGTCTGGGGAATGTCCAGCTTGGCGAACCGTTCGTTGCAAGTGGTGTTGCTTTCATCCATCGCCAGCAGGCCCTTGTCCCCGGCCACCAGCGACCTCGCCGTTTCCATCAATCTTTTTTGGTTCATGGGTTGACGCTCCACTTCCAGTCGCGGATTTCCGGCATGTCCTGCCCCTCCTTGTCGATGTAAAGCTTGTGTTCCACCAGCTTGTCCTTCACCCTTTGCTTGAGGTAGGCCCCCCTCGTTCCCAGTTGGGGCAGGCGGTCCACCACGTCCTGCACCAGGTGGAACCGGTCCAGCTTGTTCAGCACCCTCATGTCAAACGCGGTCGTAATCGCGCCTTCCTCCACGTAGCCCCGGACGTGGATTTGGCGGTTGCTCCTGCGGTAGGTCAGCCGGTGGATCAACCAGGGATATCCGTGGAAGGCGAAGACCACGGGTTTGTCCCGGGTGAAAAGCGAATCGAAATTCGTATCGTTGAGCCCGTGGGGGTGCTCGGTTTGCGGCTGCAGCCTCATCAGGTCCACCACATTGACCGTCCGGATCCTCACTTCGGGCAAATGGCGGCGGAGGATGGAAACGGCGGCCAGGACCTCCAGCGTGGGGGTGTCCCCGCAACAGGCCAGGACCACGTCGGGCTCGGCGCCCTGGTCGTTGCTGGCCCATTGCCATATGCCGATGCCTTCCGTGCAGTGCTTTTCCGCGGCGTCCATGTCCAGCCACTGGGGAAGGGCGTGTTTCCCCGCCACCACCACGTTCACATAGTGGCGGCTCCGCAGGCAGTGGTCCAAAACCGAAAGCAGGCAGTTGGCGTCGGGCGGGAGGTAAACGCGGACGATATCGGCCTTCTTGTTCACCACATGGTCGAGGAACCCGGGGTCCTGGTGGGTGAAGCCGTTGTGATCCTGTTGCCAGACGTGGGAGGCCAGCAGGTAGTTCAGGGACGCGATCTTCCTGCGCCAGGGCAATTCGGCGGTCATCTTCAGCCACTTGGCGTGCTGGTTGAACATCGAATCCACGATGTGGATGAAGGCCTCATAGCAATTGAAAAGCCCGTGCCGTCCCGTGAGCAGGTAGCCCTCCAGCCAGCCCTCGCATTGATGCTCGCTCAGCATCGAGTCCAGCACCCGCCCGGCGGGCGAGAGAAACTCATCGTTTTTTTCGGTCCGGGCTTCCCATTGGCGGTGGGTTTCCTCAAAGACCGCCCCCAGGAGGTTCGAGAGGGTTTCATCGGGGCCGAAGATGCGGAAATTGTCCTGGTCCTCGTTCGCCTTGGCCACGTCCCGGAGGAACTTCCCCAGCACCCTCGTATCCTGGCCCTTCACGGCCCCGGGCGACGGCACCTTCACGGCGTGGAGGCGGAAGTCCGGCATCCGGAGGTCGCGCAGCAGCAACCCCCCGTTGGCGTGGGGATTGGCGCCCATCCGCCGGTCGCCCTTGGGCGCCAGCTCGGCCAGTTCCGGCAGGAGGCGGCCGTCCGGGTCGAAAAGCTCCTCCGGCTTATAGCTCTTCATCCAGCTTTCCAATTGGGGGAGATGATCGGGATGCTCCGAATCCACCAGGATCGGGACCTGGTGCGCCCGGAAGGTGCCCTCCACTTGCAGGCCGTCGACGGTTTTCGGCCCCGTCCAGCCCTTGGGCGACTTCAGGACGATCATCGGCCAGCGGGGCCGGGTGGCGTCCTTTTTGCCCCGTGCGTTGTTTTGGATCCGCCGGATTTCCCCGACGGCTTCTTCCAGGGCCGCCGCCATGAGTTGATGCATCCTTTCCGGGTCGTCCCCCTCCACAAAATGCGGCTCCCAGCCGCAACCCCGGAGAAATTGCCCCAATTCCTCCGGCTCGATGCGGGCCAGGAGGGTCGGGTTGGATATCTTGTAGCCGTTGAGGTGAAGGATCGGCAATACGGCTCCGTCGGAAACCGGGTTGAGGAATTTGTTGGAATGCCAGGCGGTGGCCAAGGGGCCCGTTTCAGCCTCGCCATCGCCGATCACACAGGCCACGATCAGGCCGGGATTGTCGAAGGCGGCCCCGAAGGCGTGGCTCAGCGAGTACCCCAACTCGCCCCCCTCGTGGATCGACCCCGGCGTGGTGGGGGCCACATGGCTTGAGATCCCGCCGGGGAAGGAGAATTGCTTGAACAGTTTCCTCAGCCCCGCCTCGTCCCGGCTTATGTCGGCGTAAATCTCGCTGTAGGTGCCTTCCAGGTAGGTATTGGCCACCAGGGCCGGGCCGCCGTGGCCCGGGCCGGCGATATAGAACATGTCCAGGTCATACTTTTGGATGACCCGGTTCAGGTGGACGTAAATGAAGTTCTGGCCGGGGGTCGTGCCCCAGTGCCCGACCACCAGGGGCTTCACGTGGGACAGCTTCAAAGGCTCCTTCAGAAGGGGGTTATCATAGAGGTAGATCTGGCCCACCGACAGGTAATTGGCGGCGCGCCAGTAGGCGTCCATCTTCCGCAATAATTCGGGCGGCAGCACCCCTCCCGGAGCCTCCCCTTCCCGGCTTTCCACGGCGATGCCATCACCCGTCCCGGTCTCCGTTTTCATGCAGAACTCCTTTCCGGCGCTTTTTCCCGTTTCAATTCAACGCCCCTGCCGGACCTCGCCCACCCAGTAGCCCTGGCGGTTGTAGTGGTCATGCAGTCCCGCCTCGTAATCCCGGGTCAACAGGGATTCGGCCCTATAGGCCGGCGATTTCCGGATCTCCTCGCGGGAAAGGCCCACAACGACCTTGGAGTCGGTCCAACTGACGCTCTCGATCCATTTCGGTGAGACAAGGACGTGCTTTCCGGGCCACCAATTCCGTGTTTCGATGGCCAGGTAACGGATCGACCATGTCTCATCGTCGATGATGAAATCCTCGACATGGCCGATCTCGCCGTCTTTGGCCTGGATGAAGAAACCGCTGACGACATAGGCGCTGCGCAAATGGGGGTCGGAATCCTCCCCGCGGGGGAGGGTTTCCCCCTGGTGGGGGCCGTCACGCAGCAGGGTGTCGTAGGGTCCCCACGCGAAGGCGCCGCCCCAGTACAGGGGCCATCCGTAATAGCCATAGTAGGATTTCTCGTATTGCCGCGAGACGGGCTTGTCGGTGTCCACCGAGGGGCTTCCCTCGATTTGTTTTTTTGTCAACTGGACGCTGAGGGTTCCCTCCTCCTTGTTCACGGCCCCCACCGCATAAGGGGAGATCAACACCTTCCTTCCCGGAAGCCACTGGACGGTGTTGACGACCAGGTACCGGAGGGTCCAATGTTGGTCGTCAAAATAGAAATCCTCGACCATCCCGAGTTCCCCGTCCAGGCCTTGCAGCTTGTAGCCTTTCAGCGTTTCAGTCTTGTGGAGCATAAAAACGGTCCCTTCCTGCGATTTTTTTCGTTACGATTCCTCAAGATCGATGCCGCCTTCCGGGAATCGTCAGGACGCGGCGCCCTCCTTCAAAACGCCGCCCGGATCCCCCTTTTCGCCGGCCCGGCCGAGCCCCAGGACCCGGTAAACCGAGCGGGCGATCACTTGTTCCTCGTCGGTGTGGATCACCCGCACCGCCACCCTCCCCCCGGCCGGGGAAATCACCGGCGCATGGGCGGCGTTGAGCCTTTCGTCGATTTCGATCCCCAGGAAACCCAGGCCCCCGCAGATGCGGGAACGCACCGGATGCGCGTTTTCCCCGATCCCGCCGGAAAAAACCAGGCTGTCCAGCCCCCCCAAGGCCGCCGCGTAGGCGCCGATCCATTTTTTCGCCTGGTAGCAGAACATGGCCACGGCTTCCGCCGACCTCGGGTCCCGGGCTTCCTTCCCCAAAAGCTCGCGCATGTCGGAGCCGGTTTCGGATATCCCCAGCAGGCCGGATTTGAAGTTGATCATCTCGTTGAATTGCTTGTCCCCCATTTTTTCGGTCCGGGACAGGTACCAAACCAGCCCGGGGTCCAGGTCGCCCGAGCGGGTGCCCATGGGCAGCCCGGCCGCGGGCGTGAACCCCATGCTGGTATCGATGGGCTTGCCGCCCTTGACGGCCGCCAGGCTCGCGCCGCTGCCCAGATGGGCCAGGATCACCCGGCCGTTCGCCGAATCGGCGCCGGCCAAACGGCCCAGTTCCCCGATGAGGAATTCGTAGGACAACCCGTGAAACCCGTACCGCCTCACCCCTTGGGCCTCGTATTTCCGGGGGATGGGGAATACCCGGGCCACCCGGGGCAGGTCGTGGTGGAAGGCCGTGTCGAAACATGCCACCTGGGGCAGGTCGGGAAAC
>JAICXI010000017.1 GCA_025980505.1 bacterium
ACCGCCACCCTCAAGCTCGTGGACGCGGCTTCCGGCAACCTCGTTTGGTTGAAGAAGGCCAGCGGCACCGGTTCCCAGCAGCTTTGGAACGACCTGCCCTATCCCGGCGGCCGCGCCGAACCTCCGGCCGAGGGCTGGGACGCCTGGCAGCGTCATTTGAACGACAGGGACCGGGAGCACGCCCATCACGGTAAATGGAATCAACGGGACCATGGCCGGGACGGTGACCAAGACCGCAACGGTAAAACCCTCATCAATATCAACATCCAAAACAACCAGCAACAACAGGATCAAAGCCAGGCGGATAACGCCGCGCCGGCCCAACCGGCCCTGTTGTACCAAAGTGATTCCACCTTTGCCAATCTCCGGCAAGCGGCCATCAACAACGCGGCCAGCTGGCTGGTGGACGATTTCCGGGGCCATTACGGCTGGTATCCCGGTTACGTGGCCCCCAACAAATAAGATCCGCCGAGTCCAAACCCCACGGGTTTTACCCGTGGGGTTTTTTTATCACCGGAAAACCTTGCCGTGAAAGGCCCCTCCCGTGAAAGCCTCCGCCCTCCCCCCCAAGGGCCCTTGGGCCTACTTCCTTGTTTTTCTCGCCGTCCTTTCGCTGCTTTCCTACATCCCCTTGCCGGCCGGAGTCGGGTGGACACTGGCCCTTCTGGGCTTGGGTCTGCCCCTTGCGGCGGCCCTCCGGACCTTCCCGCGCCCCCGACGGGATGAAAAACCTTCCTGCCTCCAAGAATTATCGCTTTCGCCCCCCCTTTGGCTTTGGATCCTGGCCGCGGCCTTCCTGGTTTTCCTCCGCTTGGACCGCCTCCCGGACTTTCCGCGCTGGCCTAACTTGGACGAAGGCTGGATCGGAACGTTGGCCTTGGAGCTTTCCCACCACTGGACCTGGAAATTCTTTTACACCTTCGGCGAGGCCCCGCCCCTCACGGTTTGGGCCGTCGCCTTGGGGTTGAAGCTGGGGCTTTCCCCCGCCTGGAGCCTCTGGCTCCCGCCCGCCCTGGTTTCCCTGGCCACGGTGGTCGCGGCTTACGCCGCGGCCCGCCGTTTTTTTTCCCGGTCCTTTTCCCTGGTTTTCGGGGGACTGACGGCCTTCAGTTGCTGGCCCCTTTTCATCGGGCGGGTCTGCCACCAGGGAATCTGGCTTCCCTTGTGGGTTCTGCTTTGCGGGTGGGCCTGGGGCGGCTTCCAAAAGGCGCCCAACCCGGCGGCCAAGGCCGGGTGGGCCGTGGCGCTGGGGGCCCTCCTGGGATTGGGCTCCTTCACCTTCACGCCTTGGCTTTGGGTGGCCGCGGTGCTCTTCCCGACCTTTTTCAAGGGCCTGTGGTTTCGCTCCCAAGGCGGCCGCCGGTTTTTCGTGTATTTCCTGGCCGCCTTTTCCCTAACCCTCCTGCCTTTCCTGCACGCGGTTTTGACCGAGGGGTTTGGCGCCCATATTGTTTCCCTCTCGCCGTGGGGGGGCTGGTACCGTTGGCCGAACCTGCCGGTGGTTTTTTTCCACTACGCGGCCGCCCTTTTCGGGGGGCCCCTGGAAAAGGAACCCGCTTATACGCCCCTGGTGGGCGGGTTCCTCAACCCCCTCTTGGGCGCTTTTTTTTTCCTGGGCCTGACCGGGCTTTTTCGCTTCAGGAGAAACCCCCTCTTGCGATGGGTGGCCTTGGCCTTTTTCCTCTTCCTTTTGCCGGGCGCGCTTTCCTTGAACGTGGAAACCTTCCGCGTGGCGCAAGTGATGCCGCTCCTTCTTTTCATCGCCGCCCTGGGCGGGCATTCCCTGCTGTCGGCCTGGCCGGCCCCCCGGCGCTTGCGGCTGCTGGTCCTGGTCCTGGCCCTTTCGGGCTGCCTGGATTTTTACCTCCTGGGCGCACCCTACCAAAACCCCGACGCCCACCCGGAAAATTTCGGCAGGCCGGTCAAATCGCTGGAACGGTACCGGGCCTACCGGATCCTGGAGCGGATCCAGGAAACCCAGGGGCCGGGCTGGCTCCTCACCGACTTCGATACCGACTCCTACAACGACCCGACCTTGTCCTTCATGGCCTATCCCTTCAATGCGGCCCGGAACGCGGGGTTGAGGTCCTCCCCTTGCCGGTGGATGGCGGTTTTCGTCAACGTCCATTACCAGCCCTTCCTCAAAAAAAGGTTCCCGGAAGGCCGGTGGTTCTGGGTGGCCGAGGGACTGGGTTTGGAAAACGGGGGCGACCTCCTGGGAGTCCTCCCTGTGACGGCCGCCAACCGGAAAACCCTGGACCGATGGGCGAAGGCCCATTCCTTTTTCCAACAAGCCGATTTGGAAAGGTTCGGGCAAGGCAACGAACGGCTGGAGCCGGTCCTTCACACCCTGGAAGGCTCCTATCCTTTCGTCAAGGGCGACCCTTTCTTGGAATCGGTTTTCTGGGACAAGCGGGCGGCCTACGAATATGCGGACCTGGACTACGGCCAGAACCTCCTTTCCTACCGGATGGCCGTGACCCGCGGTTATCCCACCGCCGAACTTTATTGCAAATTGGGGGAACTGCTGCTGGTCAAGGGCCGCGTGGCGGAGGCCGAGGTCGCCCTGGAACGGGCCACCCGGGCCCCGTTGGATGGGACTCCCGCCGGCGGCCTCTTAAAAGGGCTCAAGTCCCGACCGGCCCCTCCCTCAACCCCAAACTGATTTTTCCGCCCGGGACGTTGAAAAGCCCTTGGTGGAGGGAATAGAACAGGTTATGATTTCCGCACTTTCCCGGGGGGATCTTTTATGAATCGTTTCATCCTTGCCGTCTCGCTGTTGGGCCTGTCGGTCCCGGCTTTCGCCCGCCCGGCGCAGGCTTCCGGGAAAAGCCCTGCCTCGCCCGCCCTTCCCCCGGCCCATGAATCGTCTTACCACTGGCAAAAATCCTGCAACACCGAGGGGCTGACCATTTACTGGTCCAAGGTGGAGGGCAGCCAGGTCATCGCTTTCAGGGGGGAAGGCATCGTGGACGCGCCCATCGAAAAGGTGGCTTCGATCATCATCGACACCACCCGCGCCACCGAATGGATCGACAGCTTGGTCTCCTCCAAGGTCGTACGCAGCTTGTCGCCCACCGAATTCATCGAATACGACCACGTGGGCATCCCCTTTCCCTTCGACACCTTGATGTCGGACCGGGATTTCGTGTCCCACGTTTATTTGGAGGCCGATCCCCCCAGCCGGCGCTTGACGGTGACCTATCTCCCCGTGGAGGACGACCAGGCCCCGGTCCTGAGGAAATACACGCGCGGAACCATGACCTGCGTCTTCAAGATGGTACCCATGTCGATTTCGGACGAGACCTATGTGGAGGCGGAAATCCACTGCGACCCCAAGGGAGGGGTTCCCAAATGGCTGGTGAACTTCTTCCAGGAAGGCTGGCCCCAGACCACCTTCGACAACCTGAGAAAACAGGCCCGGAAGGCGGATATCCGGGTTTCGCCCGTGGTGGCCCGGCTTTTGGGAAATCCGGCCGCGCCGGTGAAGCTGGCCAAAGGCGGCCGTTAGCCAACGACGATCGGCCCCGGGCTCGTGCCGGAAAAAGCCGCCCGCCGACAGCTAATCCCTAACGGCTATCCGCCGCCTTCGGTATCACGCTGATCTGGCCGTTTTCCTCCAGCACCGCATAACGCACCTTTTCCATGCCGCCTGTCCCGCTTTTCCGCAGGGCCGCATTCAAGTCATCGATGGTGATGTGTTCCCGTTCCATCCGGTCATGGAAGATCTTGCCGTTATGGACCAGCAGGGTGGGTTCGCCCGCCATGAGGCGCCTTAAGGACTTGAAGCGGTAGGTGGCCGCCACCACGGCCCAGTTCATGGCCAGGACCACCGCCGCCCCCAAGAGGCCGCCGCCGAGCGAGTTGTCGTTCCCGATGATGGCGTTCTGCACCACGTTGGCGAGGATCAGGAGGACGACCAGGTCGAAAGGCGTCAGTTGGCCCACCTGCCGCTTGCCCGTGAAGCGAAGGGCGATCAGGATGAAAAGGTAAACCACCACCGACCGCAGGATCTTCTCCCAAACCGGGATGTCCGGAATCCACAAGTGTCCCATCGTCGCCTCCTGAAACAAAAAAAGCCCTCCCTGTTTCAGGGGAGGGCTTTTGGATAGGTTTGATTTCTGGTTTTAACCCCCGTCTCCAAACTCCCCATTCCCAAATCCTTGAATGATTTTTATTCAAGGTAGGCATCGGCTTCGATCTCGATCATCATGTCCGGGTCGATGAGTTTGGCCACTTCCACGATGGTCATGGCCGGGCGGATGTCCCCGAAGAATTCGCCGTGGGCCTTGCCGAATTTTTCCCATTCGGAAATCCGGGTCACAAAAAGGCGGGTCCGCACCACGTCCTTCAAGTCCGCCCCCGCCTTTTGCAGGCCGGCCTGCAGGTTCTTCAGGGCCTGCACGGTCTGCGCGTAAGGTTCGCCCACCCCCACGATCTTGCCGTCCGTCCCGCCTCCGGTCGTGCCCGAGACGTGGACATAATTCCCGACCTTGACGGCACGGGAATATCCCAAAATCGGCTCCCACTTGGAACCGGTGCTGATATTCTCGCGTTTGGCCATTCCCATCTCCTTGAATCGATCGGGATTTCCCGGCAAGCCGCCCCGGGGTGGAATCCACGGTGAAGCGCCGGGTTTTAACTTCGGACTCCCCGCTTCCAACTTTTTTCCTAGGCGGATCCCGTTTTCCGCGGTGCGCTTATCTGCCGGGCCGTGGTCGTGGAAGTATGGGGCCGCGCCGGCCCGCCCTTCTCGTGTTTGTGGATGTGTTCGTGGGGATGCTCGTGGTCGTGGTGGTCGTGATCCTTTTCCTCGGCCTTGGCCTTCTTGGCCGCCTCGGCATTGACCTCGGCCAAAACCGCGCTTTGGGCCTTCTCGTCCGATTCCAGGTGGCACTTTTTGTATTTCTTGCCCGATCCGCAGGGGCAAGCGTCGTTGCGCCCCGTCTTAAGCCTCGCCTGCCAGCCGTTGTCCGCCATAAATCCTCCAAACTTGAAAGTGCCGATATTATACGGTTTTTGGGTTTAAAAACATCACATTGCGGCAGCCTATTGGCAAAGTACATCTCGCCTTGGTGGCTCCCCCCTTCGGGAAGGCATCTATATGCTTAACTCCCTCTCCCCCGAGGGGGAGAGGTGAGGGTGATTTTTCCTTTCAACGAAACCCCTCACCCTATCCTCTCCCGCAAGGGGCGAGGGTTTAAAGAATAAGTATCTAACCCGTTATTCTTAACCGCTTTTGGCTTATGGGTGAGTTAAAGGTAAAAATCCCTTTGAAATTTGAACCATAGCTTTGGCTTTGAGGGACCCTGGGGGTTCCTCCATGAGCGCTTTGCAGATGGCCATGAAAAAGCCGGGATGGGCGGGACACAAAAAGCCCTTGGGTTGCCAAGGGCTTTTAACAGTGGTACTTGAAAAAATTCAGCGGGATTATTTTTTCGATCCGCTTTTGGCCGCTTCCTTGGCCCGCTTGGCTTCGGCGGCCGCCCATTCCTCGTACTCGGCGTAATTTCCCTTGAAATCCACGTAGGTGCCGTCGGGTTTCAACTCCAGGATGCGGTTGGCGACCTTGCCGATCAAATCCTGGTCATGGCTGGAGAAAAGGACCGTCCCGGTGTAATCGGACAGGGCCGTGCTCAAGGACTCGATGGATTCCAGGTCCATATGGTTGGTGGGTTCGTCCAGGACCAGCACATTGCCGCCTTCCAGCATCAGGCGCGAGAGCACCATGCGCTGGCATTCGCCCCCGGAAAGCACCTTCACGTTCTTGTCCTGTTCCTCGCCGGTGAAGAGCATCCGGCCCAGCATGCCCCGGATCACCTGGCCCTCGGCCAAGGTATCGAACTGGCGCAGCCACTCCAGGGCCGTCATGTCGCGGGTGAGTTCCTCTTTCACGTCCTGGGGCATGGAGGAAAGGCTGACCGTGCTTCCCCAGGCCACCTGGCCTTCGTCCACCTTCAGGCCCCATTGGGCCAGGGTGGAACCTTCGGCATGGTAGGAGCCCACCAGGCACTTCAGGAGCGTGGTCTTGCCCACGCCGTTGGGCCCGATGATGGCGACCTTGTCCCCGTTGCCCACGATGAGGCTGATTTTTTTCAACACTTTCAGGTCGCCGTAGGACTTGCTGATGCTCTTCACGCTCAGGATGTCCTTGCCCGCCGCTTGTTTTTCCTTGAAGAAAAGCCGGGGGTATTGGCGGGAGGATTGGATGATGGTTTCCAGCTCGATCTTCTCGATCAACCGCGCCCGGCTGGTGGCTTGGGCGCTCTTGGAGGCGTTGGCGGAAAAACGGGCCACGAAGGCCTTCAACTCGGTGATTTGTTTTTCCTTGCGGGCGTTCTCGGTCAGCTTGCTGTCCAGGGCCTGCTTGGAGGCCATGGTGAAGAAATCGTAGTTGCCGCTATAAACCGTCACCTTTTCCCGGTCCACGTCCGCGATATGGGTGCAGATATGGTTGAGGAAGTGGCGGTCGTGGGAGATGACCAGGATGGTTCCGTCGTAGGCGTTCAGGTAGTCTTCCAGCCAATCGATGGTCCGGATGTCCAGGTTGTTGGTGGGCTCGTCCAGGAGCAGCACGTCGGGCTTGGCGTAAAGCACCTGGGCCAGCAGCACGCGCACCTTCCAGCCCCCGGTCAATTGCTTCATCTTCCAGTCGTGCTTGCCGGTTTCCACCCCCAGGCCCTCCAGCAGCTCGCCGGCCCCGGCGGTCAGGGCGTAGCCGTCCATGTCGCCGAACTGGGACTCCAGCTCGGCGGCGCGGATGCCTTCGTCGTGGGTCATCTCGGCCTTGGCGTAAAGCGCGTCCTTTTCCTGCTGGATCTTCCACAGGTCCTCCCGGCCCATCAGCACCGTGTCCAGGACCGTGTAGTCGTCGAAGGCGTATTGGTCCTGCTTCAGCATGGCGACCTTGACGCCCCGGTCCACCGCGATTTCGCCCTCGTCGGGTTTGATCTGCCCCGCCAGGATCTTCATGAAGGTGGATTTACCCGCCCCGTTGGCGCCGATCAAACCGTAGCAATAACCCGGGTTGAACTTGACCGTGACCTTGTCGAAAAGGGTCTTTTTGCCGAACCGAAGGGTGACGTCTTTTGCGGAAATCATTCCAAAACCTCTATTGTTCCAATGGATTTAAGGACCGCAATTGTCGGATGATTTAAAGGGAGAGTCAAGCGGCAAGAACCGCGGCAAGGGGGCTAGCGCCCGGCGGCTCGGGAGGAAGGAGGGAGGGGGTGTTGCAGGGCCCGCAGGTGGTCCTTCCATTCTTGCAGGTCGCCTTCTTCCCGGATGCGCATATAGCGCCGGTACTGGAAGCGGCCCGCGGAAAACCGGACCACTTGCCTGGCTTTGGCCATTTCCGCGTGCCCCCTCGGGGAGCTCCCCACCACGTTTCCCTGGAAGCACACCATCTGGACGTCGTTCTTTTGACGGGAGACCTCGAAAAGGGTCCCATGGCCTCGGCACACCAGGTTGGCGCACGACACTTCCAGGGCCCAGGCGGGCGTCTTGTCCGCCTGGCAAAGGAGCCGGCCCTTCAGGAGGTTCAACCTCACTTGGAGGCCCCGTTCCCCCATCCGGAGCCGGGTGACGCGGACCTGCGTGTGGGGCGCCAAGTGCAGGTATACCCTGCCCTTCAAGCGCAGGACGGCTTCGCTGCCGGACTCGGTGGTGATACGGTCGCCGTCGTCCACCTTTTGCCCCTTGTGCAGCCGGAGGGTTTCATCGGTTTCGTCCCGGTAGACCATGACCTTACCGCGGATATCCGCGGCTTGGAACCGCAGGTCCTCGTCCTGGGCCAGGGCGGGCGCAATCCAGGGGGGCCCGGCCAACCCAAGGACAAGGAAAAGAAGCGAAAGGAATGGGAACCGGAGGGTCATAGGAAACGCATTATAGGACAGGCTCCAGTCCCTGTCAGCCGTCCGTCCCGCGGACGGGCGGATCCGGTGGGGGGGGGTGGACCGGTTCCTGGGTTATTTCACTTTCCAGAAGCTTGGCCGCCAGGGCCGTCCAACCCGTCTGGTGGCTGGCGCCCAGCCCCTTTCCCGTGTCGCCGTTGAAATACTCGTAAAAGAGGATCAAGTCCTTCCAGGCCGCATCCTTCGCATAGAGCGGGTCTTCGCCGTGGCAGGGCCGGCGGCCCTGGGTGTCCGGCAGGAAAAGGCGGTTCAACCGCCCGCTTAAAAACCGCGCCACTTCGGCCAGGTTCATGGTCCGGCCCGAACCTGTCGGGCACTCCACCTTGAAATCGTCCCCGTAAAAATGGTGGTACCGCTCCAGGGATTCCACCAGGAGGAAATTCAGGGGCATCCAGACCGGCCCGCGCCAGTTGGAATTTCCGCCGAAGAGCCAGGTCCGGGACTCGGCCGGTTCGTAGTCGATCCGGTTGCGCTGGCCGTCCAGTTCGAGGACATAGGGATGGTCCTGGTGGAACTTGGAAAGGGCCCGGATGCCGTAGGGGGAAAGGAACTCCCCTTCGTCCAGCAGGTACCCCAACACCCGCTGGAGCCGTTCCTTGGAAACCACCGACAGCAGGTAACGGCCGCGCCCCTTTTCCCCCCGGTCGCGGTGCAGGATGGCCCTGGCCTCCTCCGACCGGTTTTCGAGGAACCACTTCATGCGTTTGGCGAACTCCGGGAGCCGTTCCAGGGTTTCCTCCTCCAGCACTTCCACGGCGAAAAGGGGGATGAGCCCCACCGCCGAGCGGATCTTGAGGGGAAGGGCCGCCCCGCGGTAATGCAGCAGGTCGTAATAAAAGCCGTCGTCCTCGTCCCATAGGCCGGTCCCGCCCAGGCAGTTCATGGCGTTCACGATGGAGAGGTAATGTTCGAAGAACTTGGTGGCCATGTCCTCGGTGGCCGGGTTGTCCAGGGAAAGTTCCAGCGCCATGGACAGCAGGGTGCCGCAATAAAAGGCCATCCAAGCCGTGCCGTCGGCTTGCTCCAGGGTTTCCCCCGGCTTCAACTGCCCCCGGTCGAAGACCCCGATATTGTCCAAGCCCAGGAAGCCGCCGGAAAAAAGGTTTTTGCCTTCCGCGTCCTTCCGGTTCACCCACCAGGTGAAATTGAGCAGGAGCTTTTGGAACACGCGGGAAAGGAAGATCCGGTCCCGGTCGTCCCGGGCCGCGCTGATCTTGTAAACCCGCCAGGCCGCCCAGGCCTGCAGCGGGGGGTTCACGTCGGAAAAGGCGAATTCGTAGGCCGGGATTTGGCCGTTGGGATGCATGTACCACTCGCGCAACAACAGCACCAGCTGGTGCTTGGCGAAGAAAGGATCCAGCTTGGCGAAGAGAATCGTGTGGAAGGCCAGGTCCCAAGCCGCGAACCAGGGGTATTCCCAGTTGTCCGGCATGGAAATAACGTCCTCGGCGCCGAACTGGCCCCAGTCGCGGTTGCGGCCCGCCTTGCGCCCCGGGTCCGGCGGCGGCTGGGAAGGGTCCCCTTCCAGCCATTCCTTCACGTTATACAGGTAATATTGCTTGGACCACAAAAGGCCCGCGTAGGCCTGTTCGGCCACTTGCCTTCCCCCCGGCGCCAGGCCGGCGGGTATCTTCAAGTCGTAATAAGCCTTGGTTTCCTTCCCCCGGTCCTCGAAAATCCGGTCGAATTCCTCCCCGAAGGGGGAAGGCTTGTCCTCGTTGGAAAAGCGCAGCTTCAGGACTTCCCGCCCGCCGGGGGGCAGGAGGAGACGGTAATCAAAGGCCGCCTTGGTGCCTTCCGTGGAGGCCACGGCGTCCCCGCGGCCCTTCACCACGTACTCGTGGAACGCGTCCTTCACGTAGGGCGAAGGATTGGAGGAGTTGAACAACCGCTCGAAGTTGGTCTCGTTTTCGGTGAACAAGACCCGCTGCGCCCCCTGGGCTTTGAGGAAATAGCGCCCCAGCGCCGGGTGGGACAGGGACAGTCCCTCCCCTTCCCGCAGAAGGGGGAAACGGGGCCAATAGGACCCGCCGCTCCGGCCCCAGCTCCAGGTGTTCTTGAGCCACAAGGTGGGAAGCACGCGAAGGGGCGCGGCCTCGGGGCCGCGGTTCACCAGGGTCAGCCGGATCAGCAGGTCCTCGGGCGCCGCCTTGGCGTATTCCACGAAGCAGTCGAAATAACGGTTGCCGTCGAAAATCCCCGTGTCCGCCAGCTCGAACTCGGGCTGGTCCCGGTTGCGCCCGCGGTTTTCCTCCACCAGCCGGGCATAGGGGAACTCGGCCTGGGGATACTTGTAAAGGGCCTTCATATAGGAGTGGGTGGGGGAGCAGTCCAGGTAGTAATAGCATTCCTTCACGTCCTCGCCGTGGTTGCCTTCTTCCCCGTTCAGCCCGAAAAGCCGCTCCTTCAAGATGGGGTCCTTGCCGTTCCAAAGCGCGGTGGAAAAGCAAAGCAGGCCCCTGTAGTCGCAAAAGCCCAGGAGGCCGTCCTCGCCCCACCGGTAGGCGCGGCTGCGGGCGTGGTCGTGGGGGAAGTAATCCCAACAGGTGCCATTCGGCGAATAATCCTCCCGGACCGTCCCCCACTGGCGCTCGGAAAGATAAGGCCCCCACTTTTTCCAAGGGTGGCTGCCGTTGACGAAGAGGTTCAGCCGTTCGGACTCAGGATCGGGCATGTATCTCCAATTCCAAATGTTGAATTTTAAATGGTTGTCATTTCCGCAGTGCGGAAATCCCATCAATTCAAAATTCACAATTTACTTTAAGACCATCCGGTCCAAGCGGATGGCCTCGGCCAGGGACCAGGCTTGGAAGGGACAGCCCCTCTGGATAAAGGGCGCTTCCGCGTCGGCGATCTCGGGCAAATGCCCCAAGCCGAAGCGGTTGACCTGCTGGAATAGGGGGGCCAGGAACCGCTCGCGGGCTTCCTGTTTGGCTTCCGGCTTGTTGCCCCGCACCCTCACCCAGGCCTCCACAAAGGGGCCCATGAGCCAGGGCCAGACCGTGCCCTGGTGGTAGGCGCTGTCCCGCTCCACCACGCCGCCCTGGTAGCGCCGGCGGTAGCCGGATTCACCGGGGGCCAGCGTTCGAAGGCCCAGGGGCGTCAAAAGCTTCGCTTCCAACGTTTCCACCACTTGCCGGGCCTTTTCCACGTCCAGGAGCATCAAGGGCAGTCCGCCCACGGCCAGCACCTGGTTGGGCCTGAAGCTGGCGTCCACCGCTCCCCGTTGGCGCTTCACGTCCACGACGTCGTAAAGGCAGCCGCCGGCTTCGTTCCAGAAGCGGTTTTGGAAACTTTGGGACGCCTTCTTGAAAACTTCCTCCCATTGGTTCGAAACATGGCCGCCCGCCCAAAGGGCGTTCAACCACAGGGCCTGGACTTCCACGGGCTTGCCCACGCGGGAGGTGACGGCCCGGTTGTTGACGCGGGCGTCCATCCAGGTCAGGGAATCGTCGCCTTCACCCGCCCAAAGCAGGCCGTCCTCGTCGGCCTGGATGCCCCAGCGGGTGCCCTTGAAGTAGCCGTCCAGGATTTTTTCCAGGGGTTCCTGGAA
>JAICXI010000028.1 GCA_025980505.1 bacterium
CTCCACGGTGGGGTGAGATCCGCCATCCACCGCGCTACGAGAAAAGGTTCCGCCTCCTGGTCCTGGGCGGCCTTCCCAAGGAAGACCCGGAAACCGAGGAGCTCTTCCAAACCGTGGTCCGGCGCAACGCCCTGCACTTGGCCTGCACCAGCTTCGCCTCGGCCTTCATTTACGATTACATGACCCCCAAGCAGATCGACCAGCGGGTCAAGAACCTGGCGGGTAAAGCGGAGTCCCTGGCATGAGCGCCCCCCGGCAGGCCCTCCTGGTCATCGCCAGCCCCAAGGCCCACCAAAGCGTGAGCCATTCCCTGGCAACCCACCTCGCCGCGCAATTGGCCGGGCGGTCGGTGGCGGTCCAACTGGCCTATGCCTCTTCCCCCAAGCGCTCCGCGGCCTCCATCGTGTACCTGCACCACCTGCTGGACGAGGCCGACCTCCTGGTTTTCGTGTTTCCCCTGTACCTGGACCAACCGCCGGCCGCGCTGGTGAAACTGCTGGAAGATTACGCCTGGCACCGCCGGGACCGGTCCTTCAACCGGTCCCAATCAATGACGGCCATCGTGAATTCACGGTTGCCCGAGGCCCACCACAGCGACACCGCCGTCGCCATCCTGAAGCGCTTCGCCGAAATGGAAGGCCTGCAATGGCGGGGGGGCATGGCCTTGGGGGGGAGCCGCGCCCTGCGTGCGGGCCGGCCCCTGGCCGCCTCCGGCTTCGCCGCCCGGCACGCGGTGAAGGCGCTGGCGAAAGCCGCCGCCGCGCTTTCCAACGGCCTTCCCATCCCCCAAAGGGCCGTCCAAATCATGCGAAAGCCGGCCCTTCCGGTGCGGCTTTACACCTGGGCGGTCAACCGGCTCTTCCAAAAGAAGGCGCGGAAGGCGGGGACCCTTCACCGGATCCAGGCCACTCCTTACGACATTGCCGCCGGCGGTTCCCTGGGAAAAGAAGGCTCCCCAACCCGCCCAACCCCTTGAAAAGACCCGGTTCCGAGGCTTTTTTGCCGGAAATGTTTTTGGCCCGCCCTCCAATATGATCCCGCGCCCTTGACAAGATTTAATTAGCATTTCTAATATATGAAATAATTTTCATATATTCATGAAAGAGACCCATGATCGATTCCTCCTTCGTTTTCAAGATCAAAGCCGACTTCCTGAAAGCCCTGTCCCACCCGGGCCGGCTCAAAATCATCGAGCACTTGAAACACGGGGAAAAATCCGTGAATGAAATCGGCAAGGCCCTGGAAATGGAGCAGTCCAGCCTTTCCAAGCACTTGGCCGTCCTCAAGCAGGCGGGCATCCTCCACTCCCGCCAGCAAAAGGTCACCGTGTACTACTCGGTGCGGGACAAGGGGATCTACGACGTCTTGAAGCCCGTGTCCCTCTTCCTAAAAAAAAAGCTTAAAGAGAGTCAGGAAGTGCTCGAACAGTTGGGCCGGGAATGACGAAGGAAAGGCCCCTGGGCGGCCGCCCTATCGAAAAGGATGGCCGCCGTTCATCCCGTGCTTTTTAAAAAGGTTTTCATCCAAGGATAAAAACGATGCATTGGACGGTAAAAGAAGCCTCGGAATTCCTGCAGGTCCCCGAAGAAACCATTTATGACTGGATCCGGGAAAGGGCCCTGCCGGCCAACCGGTTCAACGGCCGGTACCATTTCAACCGCTTGAAATTGATCGATTGGGCCCAGGAAAACCGGGTTCCTTTCCTGGTCCAAAACGGGGTCAACCTCCCGTCCCTCAGCGGGGCCTTGAAAGCCGGCGGCATCCACGAAAACGTCCCGGGCGGGGATAAACCGGTGATCTTCAAGAATCTGGTGGACGCGTTGAAAATCCCTTCGGCGGAGGACCGGGAACTCCTCTGCCAAATGATGCTCTCCCGCGAGAGGGAGGGGTCCACCGAATTGGGAAACGGAATCGCCCTTCCCCACGCCAGGCACCCCGTCCTCCTGCAGGTCCCCGAACCCCTGGTTTCCCTTGCCTATCTGAAAACACCCATCACGTTCGGGAGACCGGACAATCCACCCGTCTTCGTGCTTTTCCTCATCCTGTCCCCCAGTATCCGGATGCATTTGCACTTGCTGGAAAGGTTGGGGTTCGCCTTGCACGACAAGGAATTTTCCGGCTTGGTCCTGGCCCATGCGTCCTCCTCGGAAATCATGTCCCGGCTTGAATTCTTGGAAAAGGATTTTCAGCGGAAAAAAGGACCCCCTCCGGCGCCGCCCGCCGGGCAAGGAAAGGAAAGCCTTCGATGACGGGTCTTCTTTTAATTTGCCTGGGGATCACCGGCCTGGGTCTCAGCGGGTTCCCTGCTCTGCTTTTTAACCGCCATTCCAACACCGGCCAAGGTTTTTCCCTCGGCTTGACACTCCTTTCCTCGGCTTGCGGGATCCTGGGCTTGGCGGCCTGGTGGAAAGGGGGGACGGCCGTTTCGGTGGAAATCCCCTGGCAAATCCCCGGCGGTTCCCTGGCCCTCGGGCTCGACGGCCTCTCGGCTTTCTTCCTCATCCCCCTATTCCTCGTTTCCGCCTTGGGGGCCCTCTTCGGCATGGAATATTGGAAACAATCCGACAACCCCGACAGCGGCCGGTATGTGGGGATCTTTTACGGTCTGCTTTCCGCCGGCATGGGATTGCTGCTTTTGGCGAGGAACAGCGTCCTTTTCCTCCTGGGTTGGGAAACCATGGCGGTGGCGGCTTATTTCCTGATCGTCGTGGAAGGGGGGCAAAAAAACGTCCGGCAAGCCGGATGGATCTATTGGGTTTCCACCCACTTCGGCGTATTAGCCTTGATGGTGTTATTCCTGGTGATGCAGGGCCTGCTGGGGACTTTCGATTGGTCGGTGCTGCCCCTGGACCCGGCGAAGGACGTGCGGTGCTCCATCCTTTTCTTATTGGCCCTGGTCGGGTTTGGGTTCAAGGCCGGCATCATGCCTTTCCACTTTTGGCTTCCGAAGGCCCATTCCAGCGCCCCCAGCCATGTTTCCGGTCTCATGTCCGGCGTCATGTTGAAAATGGGGGTTTACGGGATCCTCCGGATCCTGGGGTATTTTTCCCAGCCCCCTTCCTGGTGGGGAATCCTGGTGCTGGCCATGGGCATCAGCTCGGGTGTATTGGGAATCATCCTGGCTTCCGGTGAAAGCGATTTGAAGCGAATGCTGGCCTTCAGCAGCATCGAGAATATCGGGATCATCTTCATGGGAATGGGCCTGGCTTTGATAGGCCGCTCCACGGGTAACGACCTGCTTCTGCGGTTGGGGATGATGGCGGCGCTCTTCCATGTCCTGAACCACAGCTTGTTTAAGACCGCCCTTTTTTACTGCTCGGGCTCCATCCTGCACTCCACCCATACCCGCCGGATGGACTGGCTGGGCGGATTGATCCCTTTCCTTCCCCTGACCGGGGGAGCCTTCGTCCTGGCGGCTTGCGCGGCCTGCGGCCTCCCCCCCTTGAACGGGTTCATCGGCGAATGGATCCTTTACCAGGGATTTTTCCACCTGTCGACCGGCGGCTCCTTTTTTTCCGCCTTCCTGGGCACGCTGGCCATCGGGGGGTTGGCGCTGATCGGTTCCTTGAGCGTGGTTTCTTTCGTGAGGTCCTTTGGAACCATCTTCCTGGGTTCGCCGAGGTTTTCCTTCGGGCTCCATGGGAAGGAAAAGAAAGGGTTTATGGCGGCTTCCCTGGGCCTGCTGCTGGCGGCGTGCCTGGGGCTGGGGTTTTTTCCGGGACGGATTCTTTTTGCCGTGGGAAAAGCCGTGGAGTCCGCTCCAACGGGGCTTCCGCCCGCTCCCCTCGACGGCCTGGTTCCCTTCGGGCTCATCGCCTCGCTGAACCTGGCCTTGTTCGTCGTTTTGGGGTTGGGGATAGGATGGATTCTTCTCCGGAAAAGAAATACAGCCGGGGAATCGCCGCGCCCGGAGACCTGGAGCTGCGGGTATGCCGATCCCTCCTCCCCCCGGCTTCAATATACGGCTTCCTCCTTCGGGGAAATCCTCTCGAAAACCTACCATTGGGTGCTTCCCTTCCGGTTCCACCGGCCCGTCTTGGGCGGGCCCTTCCCGCGGAAGTCCGGGTTTGCCACCATCACCTATGACCGGATCCTGGGCGGGATCCTCATCCCCTCCTTCCGGTCCTTCGGCGACAAGGTTTCGGTGCTCTTGAAGATCCAACAGGGCCGGACGTCGATCTATCTTCTTTACATCGTGATCGCCTTCCTGGCCGCCCTTTGTTGGGGAAGCTGGAGCCTTCCATGAGCCATTGCTTGTTTTTAACCTCCGTGGGACTGGTGGCTTTCAGCGGCGTTCCCGGCCTGTTTTTCAACCGCCGGTCGATGTGGGGCCAATTCATTTCCATTCTCTTTTTTTGCGCCGGCTCCCTGGCCGGCCTGGCGGCGGTTTTGCAGTCCTTCCTCCAGGGAGCGGCCGAAGAGTGGGCCCTGCCCCTCTCGGTTTGCGGCGGAAACGTCTCCTTCCGCGTCGATCCTCTCGCCTCCATCTTCCTGGCCGGCATATTCCTCGTTTCCGCCATGGGCTCCCTCTTCGGGCTGGAGTATTGGAGGCAGACCCGCCATCCTGAAAGCGGCCGGAAGCTGCGGTTCTTTTACGGCTTTTTAACCGCCGGAATGGCCCTGGTGGTGGCCGCCCACGATTCCCTGTTCTTCCTCTTTTCCTGGGAGGTCATGGCCCTCTCGGCGTTCTTCCTGGTCAGCACCGAGGACGAGAAGAAGGAGACCCGCCAGGCGGGATGGGTTTATTTCGTGGCCACCCATTTCAGCACCCTTTTCCTTTTCCTTTTTTTCGCCTTGCTTCGCCAGGCGAGGGGCTCCTTCGAGCTTGTCCCCTTTCAAGCGGGGGAGCTGCCCGCGCCCGAGGCGGACGGTCTTTTCCTGCTGGCCCTCCTGGCGTTCGGTTTGAAGGCCGGCTTGTTCCCCCTCCACGTCTGGCTTCCCGCCGCCCACGCCAACGCCCCCAGCCATGTTTCGGCCGTGCTTTCGGGAGTGTTGCTGAAGGTGGGCGTCTATGGCTTGATGCGGGCCTGCTGGCTGTTCCCCCATCCGCCGGACTGGTGGGGCTCCCTTTTAATCGGCATGGGCCTGGTTTCCTGCGTGCTGGGGGTGGCTTTCGCCCTGGGGCAGCACGATTTGAAGAGGCTCCTGGCTTACCACAGCGTCGAGAACATCGGGATCATCTTTCTGGGCTTGGGGCTGGCCCTTTGGGGAAGGTCGCAGGCCAGGCCTGAACTGGTTTTACTGGGCCTTTCCGGGGCTTTGCTGCACGTCTGGAACCACGGCTTGTTTAAATCCCTGCTTTTCCTCGCCGCGGGTTCGGTGATCCATTCCACCCATACGCGGGAAATCGACCAAATGGGCGGGCTGGGAAAAAAGATGCCCCGGACGGCCCTGCTTTTCCTGGTGGGCGCGGCGGCCATTTGCGGGCTTCCGCCCTTGAACGGTTTTATCAGCGAGTTCCTTATTTACATCGGGTTTTTCAAGGCCTTGAACCTGCCCGGTCTCGGGGGCAATTGGGGTTTATGGATGGGCGCGCCCGCCTTGGCCTTGACCGGGGGTTTGGCCGTGGCTTGCTTCACGAAGGTTTACGGCGTGGTTTTTTTGGGCGAGCCCCGGACCGCCGCCGCCGCCAACGCCAAGGAGGGGGGAAAGGCGGTTTTGCTTCCCCTGTTGCTGCTGGGCTCCCTTTGTTTCTGGATCGGATTGTTTCCCCAAACGGTGGCGCCTTTTTTGGAGGCCGCGTCGAAGTCCTGGGCGCCCCCCGGGACGGCTCCCGGCCCTTCGTTGTCGGGATTGGCCCCCTTCGGCCTTTTTTCCGCCGTCGGGTTATCCCTGTTGTCGCTTTTTTTCATCGGAAAAAACGGCCTGGACCGCCGGTTCAAGTCCCGGAAGGCGCCTTCCCCGGTTTTAACCTGGGATTGCGGCTACCTCCGGCCGTCCCCCTCCATGCAATACAGCGCCTCTTCCTACGCCCAAACGCTGGTGGATTTTTTCAAGTGGGCTTTGGTCCCCCAAAAGAACCCGGTTCGCCTGAAGGAAACTTTTCCAAAACCCGTTTCGTTCCACAGCCGCGTGCCGGAAACCGTCCTGGAGCGGGTCTTTTTGCCGGTGGTCAAGGGGTTGCAGTGGGTTTTCCAATGGTCCCGGTACCTCCAGGTCGGTTACCTGCAGGCCTATGTGGCTTACATTTTCCTCACCCTGGTTTTTTTCATTCTTTGGAGGTAGGAACCCTTGATGATCCTGAACGCCGTGATCCACGTTTCAATGGTCCTGTTCCTGTCGCCCCTGCTTTTGGGCGTCATCAATAAGACCAAGGCTTTTGTGGCCGGCCGGGTGGGCCCGCCGCTCTTCCAGGCTTATTGCGACCTGGCGAAACTTTTCCGGAAGGGAATGGTCCTCAGCCGCACCACCTCCTGGATGTTCCTGGCCGGGCCTTGGGTGGGGTGGGTTTCGGTTTTTGCCGCCTCCCTGGTCGTTCCCTTGGGACACCACCGGGCGCCCCTGGCTTTCCAGGGCGACATGATCTTCCTGGCCTATGTCCTGGCCTTGGGCCGGTTTTTTACGGCTTCGGCCGCCTTGGATACGGGTTCTTCCTTTGAGGGCATGGGCGCCGCCCGGGAAGTCTCCTTCTCGTCCTTCGCCGAGCCGGCCTTGTTTTTCGGTTTCATGGCCCTGGCGCGATTGTCGCAGACCTACAGCCTGTCCGAAATGGTCCTGGGGGAAAACTTCAAGGTGGGGCCGGAAAAAATCGCGTCCCTGATCCTTGTCACCATCGCCTGGTTCATCGTCCTCTTGGCGGAGAACAGCCGCATCCCCTTCGACGACCCCAACACCCATTTGGAATTGACCATGGTGCATGAGGTGATGGTTTTGGACCATAGCGGGCCCGCCCTCGGGTTGATCCTCCACGGGGCCTCGATGAAGCTGCTTTTGATGGGCGCCTTGGTGATGGACGTCGCCTTCCCCTGGGACCCCTCGGGCCTGGCCGATTGGTTCATGTTCATCCTGGAAATGGCTTTGCTGGCGGTGCTGATCGGCGTGGTGGAATCCTTCATGGCGCGGCTGAGGCTGAAGTTCGTGCCCAACCTTTTGGTCTCCGCCTGCCTTTTGTCGGCTTTCGGTTTCATCCTTTTGGTGAGGTGAAAAAATGGACGGCGCGCTCAACTACTTGATCATCTTGTTGGTCCTGGTGAATTTCCTGGCCTTGGGTTCCAGCCAAATCGGAATCGTCATCCGCCTCTCGGCCATCCAGGGTTTCTTGCTGGGGCTCATGCCGCTCTTCATGGAAGGCTGGGGGGAAATCCACATCCCGCTTCTTTGCCTGGCCATCATCGCCATCAAGGGCCTCCTCATCCCCTCCCTGTTGTTCAAGGCCATGCGCGACGTGAAGATCCGCCGCGAGGTGGAACCCCTCCTGGGTTTTATCCCCTCGATGCTTTTGGGGGCCCTGGGGACGGTCCTGGGGCTCGTCTTCTCGAACCACCTTCCCTTGCTGCCCCTCCATAAGGAATTCCTCATCCTGCCCGGTTCCTTTTCCACGATTTTGACCGGGTTCATCATGCTCACCACCCGCCACAAGGCCATCACCCAGGTGGTGGGGTTCCTCATCCTGGAGAACGGGATTTTCGTCTTCGCGCTGCTCCTGCTGCAAACCATGCCCTTTTTGGCGGAAATCGGCGTGTTGCTGGATTTGTTCGTCTGCATTTTCGTCCTGGGCATCATTTTGAACCACATCCAGAAGGCCTTCTCGTCGTTGGATTCGAATAAATTGACTTCCTTAAAGGACTGACTCCCATGCTTTATTTCATCCTTCTGGTTCCCCTCGTGGGCGGCGTGGCGGCCTATCTTTTTCCCTCCAACCGGCTCCGGCCTTATTTCCTCCCGCTTTTCTCGGGGGCCCAGCTGGCCCTGGTCCTGGGCGTGGTGAAGGAAAACAGCCTGTCGGCGGCCCAGGGGTGGCTGTTCCTGGACCCCCTCGGGAAACTGGTCCTGGTGGTGATCTCCGTCTTGTTTTTCGCCTGCCTGGTTTATGCCCCGGCTTACCTTTTCAAAACGCCGGAAAAGTCCAACCGTATTTTCTGCGCTTGCCTGCTTTTCCTCCTGGCCATCCTGTCGCTGGTGGCCCTCTCCCGGCAATTGGAACTCATGTGGGTGGCCATCGAAGCCACCTCCCTGGTGAGCGCCCCCTTGATTTATTTCAACCACAACAACAGGGCCATCGAGGCGGCCTGGAAGTTCCTCCTGATTTGTTCCGTGGGAATCGCCTTGGCCCTCCTGGGCACCTTCTTCCTGGGTTATTCCGCCCTGGCGGGGGGCGCGCCGACGACCCTGATGATGGACGATTTGGTCCGTTCCGCCGGTTCCCTTTCCAAGCCCTGGCTGCACGCCGCCTTCGCCGCCCTCTTGGTGGGGTACGGGACCAAAATGGGCCTGGCCCCCCTTCACACCTGGCTCCCCGACGCGCACAGCGAGTCGCCCGCCGTGGTGTCCGCCCTTTTATCGGGCGCCCTCTTGAACTGCGCCTTCCTGGCCATCCTGCGCGTCACCAAGATCCTCCACGCCGCCGGGGAAGGGGCTTTCGCGGACCGGGCCCTGCTGGGGCTGGGGCTTCTTTCCATCGCCTTCGGGGCGGTGTTCATGGCCCGGCAAAGGGATTTCAAGAGGATGCTGGCTTATTCCAGCGTGGAGCACATGGGTATCCTGGTTTTGGGCGTGAGCATGGGCGGGATCGGGATCTTCGGGTCCTTCCTCCACCTCGTCAACAACGCCCTGACCAAGGGCATGTTGTTCCTGGTCTCGGGGAACATTTACGGCGCCTACCACAGCAAGTCGCGGGACGACGTCTCGGGGGCCATCCGGCGGCTCCCCCTGTCGGGCTCCCTGTTCCTGGCCGGATTCATCGCCATCACGGGCTCGCCGCCCTTCGGGCCCTTCGTGAGCGAATTCACGATCCTCCGCGCCACGTTTGAAAACCACCGGTTCGCCGTCGGCGGGATCTTCCTTTTCCTGTTGATGGTGGTCTTCATAGGGATGGGCAACACCGTGCTGGCGGTCTGCCAGGGGGAGCCGTCGAACGAGGCCAAAGCCACGGACTTCCACGACACCTTTTTCCTGACCCTTTCACCGCTGGTTTTAATGGGGATCGTCCTGTTGCTGGGCCTTTATATCCCCGGTCCCCTGATGAAGCTTATTCAGGGCGCGGCCGATGATTGGGGAGGCACCCGATGACGGAAATGGACCATCTTATCTCCCTGACCAACGGGTCCTGCGTCGAATACGACGGGATCGAGTCCTTGAAGTTCGACGACTTCCGGCGTTGCGTGGTACACGGAACCTCCCTGGGATGGAGGGCGGCCTCCTTTTTCGCAGTCCTTCCCGAAAAGGGGAAGGGGGTGGACCTGGTGGCCGTCCTGGCGGACGACCTGAACAACCGCCTCCTGGTTTTCAAGACCCGCCTCACGGACAAGGTTTATCCCTCCCTGACCCCCGAATGCCCCCAGCTCCACCTCTTCGAAAGGGAGATCGCCGAACAATTCGATGTCAGGCCGGAGGGTCATCCCTGGTTGAAGCCCGTCCGCTTCGCCCGAACCCTGGTTCCAACCGGCTCCCCGAAGGAAGTTCCTCCCGTCGGCTTAATGGATTTTTACCGGGTCAAGGGCGATGAGGTGCATGAAGTCGCGGTGGGTCCGGTCCACGCCGGCGTCATCGAACCCGGGCATTTCCGGTTCCAATGCCATGGGGAGGAGGTCTTCCACCTCGAGATTTCGCTGGGCTACCAGCACCGGGGAATCGAAGAGGCCCTCTTGGGCGGGCCCCACAAGGGCTCCTTTTACCAAATGGAGGCCGCCGCGGGCGACTCCACGATCGCCCACGCCTGGGCCTATTGCCAGAACCTGGAACACCTGGTCGGCGCCAAGGTCGGCGCCCATGATTGGGTGGTCCGGGCCATCGCCCTGGAATTGGAACGCCTGGCCAACCACACGGGGGACCTGGGCGCCCTGGCCGGCGACGTGGGTTTCCTGCCCACGGCTTCCTATTGCGGCCGCATCCGCGGGGACTTCCTCAACATGACCGCCCTTTTATGCGGCAGCCGTTTCGGCCGCAGCTTGCTGCGCGTGGGGGGGAACCGCTTTCCATTGGAACCCGGGCCGGCCGCCGAGTTGATGAAAAAGCTCGACGCAGCGGAAAAGGACACCGCCAACGCGGTGGGC
>JAICXI010000057.1 GCA_025980505.1 bacterium
AAGGGCACCTTCCGGGCTTTCCACGCGGTTTGGAACCTTTTGTGCGGCTTTCCCTTGATGGTTCCTTCCATGCTTTACATGGGCGTGCATATCGACCACCACAAGCAAAAGCTTTACGGCACCCAGGACGACCATGAGTATTTCGACTTCGCTATGGAAAACCCCGTGCGCATCGTCTTGTTCCTGGCCACCATGCTGTTGGCGCCCGCGGTGTTCCTGCTGAGGTTCCTGGTCGCCACGCCGCTTTCCTACATCGTCCAGCCCTTGCGCAAGCCCCTTTGGGAGCTGGCCTCCTCCCTGGCCTTAGGCGGCGGTTACAAGCGTCCCCCTCCGGAAAAGGGGGAAAGAAGGATTTGGTGGCTTGAGGAATTCCTGACCTTCGCCTACGCGGCCGCAGGAGTAGGCCTCCTGGCGGCGGGCCTCCTTCCCTGGAAGGCCCTTCTCCTATGGTATCTGGCGGCCGTTTTCATCCTTTTCACCAACGGCCTCCGGACCCTGGTGGCCCATTGCTACCGCAACCCGCCGGACAATAGGATGACCTTTACCGAGCAGTTCCTGGATTCCGTCGACATCCCGGGAAACTCCTACACCACGCCCCTCTGGGCTCCCGTGGGGCTTCGTTACCACGCCACACACCATTTGTTTCCCGGAATGCCCTACCACAACCTGGGGAAAGCCCACCGCCGCCTGATCAAGGATTTACCGGGCCCCCTTTACCATAGGGTGGTCCGAAAAGGGCTGGTGTGCGCCCTTTGGCAGTTGTGGAGGGAAGCCAGCGCCATGCAGGCCTTCAAACCGGTGGGAAGATGAGGCGGAGGTTTCTCGAAGCCGGCCGCCGTCCTTGGGAAAACCGCAATCCCCGCCGGGCGGCCCGGCAGGCCTTTTTACGAGGTGGGATTGGGGGCCGCCGGCACCAGGAAGGGATTGACCGCCTTCAGCCGGCGCGGATCCCCCTCTTTTTCAAGGATGGAAATTTCATCATCCAACCGTCCCAGGACGAACTCCCGGAAAGTTTCGAAGTGCAGGTAAAGCGCCATCAGGGACACGGCGTTCCGCAATGCCCGGGGGTTCCGGAGCAGGCAAACCAGAAGGACTTTCCAGTAGTGCACCCGCGTGTTCCTTTTAAATCCCATCTTGAGCGTCAGCCGGAAGAGGGACCGGATGTCCCGCAAGTGGTTCCGCAAGGGGATGCGGAGCTTCTTGAGGGAGCAATCCTGCATCAGCGCCAGGCGGAGGGTCCTTCCGAAATATTTCGAGGGACGGAACGCCTCCTCCACCACCCTCCGAAAATCCTTGAGGATGCTGAACCGGGGGCGCAAGGTGGCAAAATTCAGGCCGGCCACGCATTGGCAGGCGGTTTTATCCGGCGGAACCTCGAAGTTGGCGTCCAAACGCCCTTCCTTTTGGAGGCGCCTTGTCAACTGGGTGTTGGGCAGTGCGAAAAGAAGTCCGATCATGTTTACCGGGATGGCCGTGGCCTCGATGTTGTCCAGGATGGCCTGGGCCGCATTTTCCTTTTCCCCGTCAAAACCCATGATGTAACCGGCGTTCACGATCATGCCGTGCCGCATGATCTTATGGATGCTGTCCGCGATGGAGCGGTGGGTGTTTTGCCGTTTCTGGGTGGCTTTCAAGGTATCCTCATCGGGATTCTCGATGCCGACGAAGAGCCAGTTGAATCCCGCTTCCTGCATCATTCCCATCAGTTCTTCGTCGTCGGCCAGGTTCATGGAAGCTTCCGTGCTGAACTCGAAAGGCCAGCGGTGTTCCTTCAGCCAAAGGATGAGGTGGGGCAGCAATAGCTTGACGGCTTTTTTATTCCCGATGAAGTTGTCGTCCACGATGTCGATATGGCCGCGGTAACCCAGGTCGTAAAGCGCCTGCAGTTCCTCCAGGACCTGTTCCACGCTTTTCCCGCGCGGGATCCTGCCGAACAGTTCGATGATGTCGCAAAACTCGCACATGAAGGGGCAACCCCGGTTCCACTGGATGCCCACGTGGAGGTAGTTCTCGAACTTAAGGAGGTCGAACCGCGGCGTGGGGCTTTCGGTCATCTCGGCCTTCAATTCGCCGGCGTCGTAACGGTGCAGCGCCGTCCCCTTGGCGTAATCGGCCAGGAACCGGGGCATGGTGATTTCCGCCTCTCCCAAAATAAGGTGATCCGCCTTGTCGTACAGGTGGGGACTGGAAGTGGCGTCCGGCCCGCCCACAACCACTGTCTTGCCCAGGGACCGGAAATAATCGATAAGACGGAGATGGTCGGGCTGTTGGGCGATCATGCCTCCCAGGAAAACCAAATCCGCCCATTCCACGTCCCGGCCGTCCAGTTCCTCCGCGTTCAGGTCCGCAAGCCTCACCTCCCACCCCGGCGGGAGCATGGCGGCCACCGTGATGAGCCCCAGGGGGGCGGCGGGATATTTGGCGCCTACCACCTCGCAGGTGGCCCGGTAGTTCCAGAAGGATTGGGAAGTGAAGTGGGGATAGACGAATAAACAACGGGGGGACATTTTTTGCATAAAGGTTTCCTTTCAACCCATGGCAAGGATAAGGCGCTCTTCTCTCCGGCTGGAACCGTTTCCCGATTCCATTCAAGGATAGGTCGGAGGCGACAAAGTTATACAATCCCGGTCATACAGGACTCTTTTTTATGCGGCAGGGGGACAACCCTTCCGATTAGACCTTTTCCGGCAGGACATAGAACAAGATGGCGAAATAATGGAAAAGACTGCCCGCCAGTACGAAAAGGTGCCAAATCGCATGGCTGTAATAAAGCCTATCATTATGATAGAAGACCGTTCCCAAGCTGTAACAGACGCCGCCGCAAAGCAGCAAGGTCATTCCCCCGAGGGGCAGGGCCGCCAGCAGGGGCTTCAAGGCCAGGATTGCGATCCAACCGATGCCGATATAAAGCAGGGTGGAAAAAAGGGGGTGCCGACCCGTGAAATAAATTTTATAGACGATTCCCGCCAACCCCAGGCCCCAGACCACCCCGAACAAGGACCAACCCCAGGCCCCATGCAGGGTCACCAACAGGAAGGGCGTGTAGGTTCCGGCGATCAAAAGGTAAATGGCCGAGTGATCCAGGGTTTCGAAGATGCGTTTGGCCTTGGGTGCCCGGAGGGCGTGATAAAGGGTCGAAGTGAGGTAAAGCAGGAAAAGCGTCCCGCCGTAAAGGCTGAAACTCACGATGTGCCAGGCGTTGCCCCTCAGACAAGCCAATACGATCAGGAACGCGGCTCCCGCCGCGGCCACCGCGGCCCCGATCCCGTGGGTCATGCCGTTGGCCCTTTCCTGTTGGGGCGTATATTTGGGAACCCCTCCCGATGGGCAAACCAGCATTTCATCCTCCTCAAATCGCCGACAACTTCCCCGACTTTGCAAAATCCTCTTGGCAAAAGACGGGCGGCCTTTTCAAAGGTCGGCCGCTCGTCTTGCGCCCTACAACCTTATCGGATAAAGGCCATCCGTTTTTTTCACCGGCAAGCTCCGCTTCAGACGACTCCCGAACGGGAGACGGCCTCAGCTTCCTGTCTTGCCCCGGTCTGCGATCCGATTTTCGGCACCGCCGTCACGAAAGTTCCGAATTTCTTGATTTCCTCCAGGCGGCAACTCCAGTAAAGCTTGCCCTCATGTACCGTAATGTCCGGGCAGCTGTCGCACATGCTCATGCGGCCGTCCGCCTGGAGGTCCACGGGTTGGATGATGGCGAAGTTCTGCAGGTGAACCCGCCTGAACCAAGCCGTGGGGTCCAGGAGGAACCGGAACAGCGCCTTGCGCATTTGCGAATCGCCCCACCCCAGGAACAGGAGGGTGGACCGGCCCGCATGCAACAAGGCCGGCGAGGCATAGCTCAACCACGTGCCGTAGAAGCGGTGGTGGAAGTTTTGGACAAACTCCATAAACCCTGGACTGGTAAACCCGAAGGTCCGACTCCCGTTGGCAATGCGCGTGGCCAGCGTCCATTTCATCTGGTCCGCTTCGATCGTGCCGTTCAGATAACCCGCCGGTTCATAAAGGGGGTCCACCTCCCGGATCTTGGCCACCAGGTGGCCGGCCCGGAGATTCGCGTTCCCGCCCCAGGCGGTCTTGATGTAGGTTTCATAAAGGTTCACCTTCTTGCCGAAGGCATAAAAATCGAAATTGGCGCTCATGCCGGGCGTGCGGAACAGGATGAAGACCATGGTGTTGATCAGGTCCGGGTATTTTTCGGCCCAGCGCACAATATCGGGGACCTGCCCCAGGGTCTGCTCGGAAACGGTCTGGTTGAAGCCGCAAACCATGCCGCCTTCCTTGGCCACCATTTCGGCCAGCTTTTGGCGCAAGGCGATATGTTCCGGCTCCGTGTCCGCCTGGGAATCGCGTCGTTTTTGGGTGGTGTCGATGTGAAAGGTGAAACCGAAGACGCCCGCCTTCTTGAGGTCCCTCAGCAATTCGGGCGTCAAGGCCAGGCCGTTGGTGTTCATGATGGGCTTCCAGCCGTAACGCCGGACCAACTTCACAATATCCAAGATCTGGGGGTGGAGCAGCGGCTCGCCGCCCGCAATGGAGACGCTGTCCACCTTGCGCAGGCGCTTGATGACCTTGAACTCCTCCTCAATGGCGGCCAGGCTCTTGTGGGAACCCTTGATATTTTCGTGGTAGCAGCCTTCGCAAGTCAGGTTGCATTGGGACGTGATTTCAAGCCAAAAGATGCCATTGTCGCTCAAAGACCAGGGCATACGATAATACTTCTGGGGGTCCAGAGCGGCCATCTCGTTGATTTGGGTCATAGTATCCTCCCGGTTGATGATGTCTAATAACACCGGGCCATTGTCGAGCGGCGGAGGGGAGCCCACAATCAACCTCCGGGGTGGAAAAATGATCTCCTGGTTTGATGAAGCTTTCGGCGGAAGTCGCACCAATATCTGCGTTCAGGCGGATGGCGGGAAAATCTTTTACCAAAATGGGTCTTGCCGCAAATTGTGCGGCAACTTTTTCGGGAAGATTTGCCCCCAAAGCTGCGTGTTGTCCTGCGAGAAGGCCTCGGGACAGCGGCTGCAGGGGGAAGGCATCCAGTTCATGGGCAATCGGAAAATCGGCAACCAGTACTTTGACGTTCTCTTTTTCGGCGAGGAACCCTGGCGGCTGATCCTTCTATACCCCCTCCAAAGAAAATACGAGGCTTGGCTGAAGCGGTTCCAGGAACGCAGCCTGAGCCGCCGGGAACTTGAAATCGCCAACCTCTGCCTCCAAGGGTTGACCAACGCCAAAATCATGGGTGAGCTTTCCATTTCAAAGGCCACGCTCAAGACCCACCTCAACAACCTCTACAAAAAAATACCCGAGGCCAGGTCCGAGGGTTGGCGAAAAAATTCAACTGCGGCGGCCTCCTGAGCTGTCCTCAACGGCGAAGACCATTTGAACCCCAGTCCTGTTGAACGAAAGGCTATCGGCTGAAAGACGGGGGTTGGGGTTTTCCCTTCGTTGAATCCCGGGGGTGAACTCGAAGGGTCGGTTCGAGTCACCTTGGAACACCTTACTTCCGAAAAAGCTCGGCCACTTCCCCGTCACTCACCTGTCGGAAATCGGTGAAAAAATCGTGGATCGCATTAAAATCGGCCCAGGTACCCAGGACTTCCACTTGGTCCGCTTCCTGCTTGAGGCATTCCACCGCCTCGGGAGGGGCTACCGCCGCCACCACCACCACTTTGGCGGGCCTTTGCCGCTCCACTTCCCGTACGACGGCCAGCATGGTGGAACCCGTGGCCATTCCATCATCCACCAATAGGACTACCCGGTTGGCGGCGCTGATGGCCGATCGGCCGGGCGTGTAGAAGCGGCGCCTTAATTCCAAGGCCCAGACCTGCCGTTGGATTTCCGAGTCCAAATAACGTTTGGCAATCCAAAGATGCTGGGGATAGGGCGGGCCGTAAAAAAGGCCGCCCTCACCCACGGCCCCAATGGCGTACTCGGGATTTCCGGGAGCGCGAATCTTGTGGACCAAAGCCAGGTCCAGTTCGCCTCCCAGGCCTTCGGCGAGGATCCGGCCCATGGGCGCTCCGCCTCGCGGGATAGCCAACACCAACGGGTTCAAGCCCCGGTAGGACTCCAGCCGGCCGCACAGGAACCGCGCCGCTTCCTCACGGTTTTTGAAAAGTCGCTGTTTTTTGCCCGCCGGCCGCATTTTGCCCCTCGTCGTTTAAAAGGCCCAATTGCTCGGCCCGTTGGAAAAGGATGTTGTTTTCCAGGTGGATGTGCTTTTGGTTGTCCTGTTGCAATTCCCGGAAAAGCCGGTAAAGGTCCCGGAGTTCCCGGCTCGCGCCGGGGGAAGGGGTGAAACCCCGGGTGAGTTCCTCCATCTTGCGCCATTCACGCCCCATCATGCCGTGGTCGGTCATGAGAATGCGCAGGGGGTGGGTGGCCGGTGTGTAGCCCTGGAAGGGCCGGGGAACGGGGTTCCCCCGGTGTAGGGCCATTTCCACTTCCCGCAGATAGGGGAAAACCACTTCTTCCTCATCCAACATGTGATTCCTGAAGTCATGGGAAAACCGGAGAAAAAGGCGCTGGAGCCACTCCCCTTCCGGGCCCTGGTTGCCGGAAACCATGGACTGTTCCAGCATTTTTTCGAGAAGGTCCAATTGCCGCCGGGTATAGGCGTGGTGGGTCCGGACAAGGTAATCGGCCAGTTCGGCCATGGGCTCCCGGGCCCAGTCCCGTTCGGCGTACCACTCACGGGCCGACGGCACCACATCCTCCAACGCGGCCCGGACTTCTTCGGGCGGCACTCCCGCCAAATAACAGGCTTCCCGCAAACTAAGCCCGCCTTGGGAAAAATAATCGATTTTATGCTTTTCGAAAACAGGGATGGATTCTTTGAGGGCGACGGCGATCTGACCGACGGTCAGGGATGGATCGATTTTCATACCGGCCTCCTTCTTCAAGGCGCCGTGGAAGGTGAGTGGTTAGGTTAGGGAAACCTCCGGTTTTTTTTACGGCCCTATTATCGCCCCCCCGGGAAAGGCACGGCATGACCTCGGTCATAAATTTAAACACCGGTCGTTCCCTCTGCAAAGGAAGAGGCTTCAAGACCGGGTTTACCGCGGACTCATTGGGGTAGGCGTCAACCTAGAGGGGCGACAAGGCGGGCGACAAGCCTTCGGAGAAAAAACTCAGGAGATAACGAACCACATCGGCGGCGGAATAAGACAGTTTGGCGTTCTTCAGAAAAACCGCGATCCGGGCCAGGTCGTCTCCGGACGTGACGAGGGGTTTTTCCTGGTAACGGGTCCTTTGACTTTGGCCCATCCCGATGTTGGCCATAAGACCGTTGCATAGGCATTTGCGGCCCTTGGTTTCCTCCTCCACGCCTTCCTTTTGAAGGAAAGTTTCCACCGGCTCGCCCGGGCAACGGTAACCGACGGTCCCATCCTTCCGTTTGTAAACCGACCGAAGGTACCCCAGGTCACAAATGCGAGGCCGCAGGTCATATTCCTCTTTTTCCGAGAGGGTGCCCTCCAGCCGGACTAATTTAAAGGGAAAACCCGTGGGCGAGGCCACGGGATCGGTGAAGATTTCGGCCAGGCCTTTCAATACCTTCTCATAGACCTGCCGTTTAATGCTCTCGGCCAGTCCCGATTCCTCGCAATAGGCGAAAATCGTTCCAACTTGGACGCCGGCCGCGCCTTGCTCCAACGCCTGCTTTAATTTTTCCGGTGCCGCATAGGAGCCTGCCAGCCAGAAAGGAAGGCCCAGTTTTTTCATTTCCCCCGGATCCACTTCGTCCCGCGGCCCATATTGAGGTTCCCCCTTGGAATTGAGTTGCAACGGTCCTCGCGGGGGGGCGTTGTGGCCGCCCGCCGTGGGTCCTTCGACGACAAAGCCATCCACGCGGCCCGTGGATTTCTTCGCCAAGGTGACGGCCAACACCGAGGAAGAAACGATGGCGATAAACTTGGGCCGTTTCAAAGGTTCCAGGGGAATACCCATGACTTTTCGGGGATTGAAGGTCATGCGGAAATCATCGCCAGCCGCGGCCCCGAGAACGTTGACCTTCAGCGATACTTCCCGGTTCTGGGCCAGTTCATCCAAAAGGGAGGGAATGGCG
>JAICXI010000365.1 GCA_025980505.1 bacterium
ATGTCGGTCGCGGGCTTCACGACGCGGTACGTGATGCCGTTGCGGCCGCTGATGCTGCTGTCCGCTGGATTCACGCGGACGTGCAGGTCGTAGAACGTCACGTCCCACCATGCGCGTGGCGGGCTGTCCACCGCGCCGCGCAGCGAGTCGGCGTGCGTGAAGTGCGCCGTGTCCGCCGCCTGCGCGTGCAGCGCGGCGGCGGGGGCGAGGACGAGGAAGGAAAGTGCGATCAGTCTGCGCATTGCGGCTCAGCGGGTGGTTGAAGGAGCCCTTTTACGGGGATTGCGCCCGGCAGCACCTGATGGCCTCCACGCAGTTGGTGCAGGAAGGCCAGTTGCCCAAGGGCATCCCCTATGGGGGGCAGTCGGAACAATGGTACGCCACGGACTTCAACTGGTTCGGCGACTGCGGCAACTACGGCAAGGGCAACCTTTGGCAGATCACCGTGGCCTTGCCCAAGGCGGGCTACTTGATTTCAATGGCGGAGTTGCAAAACCGGAGCCGTTGAACCGGCCCCTCGGGGCGCCTTTCCGGGTCCCGGGTCCCCGCCGGGTCCGCCGGGCTCCGAGAAAAACACGGCTGTTTCGAGGATGGCGATGGAAAAAAAGAGGCTTCGCCCTTTGGCGGTTGCGTCGGTGTTCTTGCTGGGTTTGGGGACTTTCCTTGGAACCCAAGCGATGGCCGGTGAAAACAAGGAGGTGCTTCCCGTGGCGCATACTTTCCACAACCCCATTTTGAGCGGTTTCCACCCCGACCCCAGTATCTGCCGGGTAGGGGGCGATTTTTACCTCACCAACTCCACCTTCGAGTATTTCCCGGGCCTGCCGATTTACCGCAGCCGCGACCTCGTCCACTGGAAGCTGGTGGGAAACGCCCTCACCCGGCCCAGCCAACTGCCGCTGAAAATGGCCACGGACACCAGCGGGCTCTACGCGCCCACGCTGCGCCACTGGAGGGGGCTTTTTTACCTCACTTGCAACAACGTGGGCGGCGGGGGGAACTTCATCGTCACGGCCAAGGACCCGGCCGGCCCCTGGTCCGAACCGATGTGGATGAACGACTCCAACATCGACGGCTCCATGTTCTTCGACGACGACGGCAAGGCCTATTACACGGTCCATTGGGGCGGTGAAAAAGGCGGGGTGGCCCAGGCCAAATTCGACCCGGCCACCGGAAAGCTCACCACGCCCTTGAAGGTGGTCTGGAACGACTTGAACGAGTCTTGGAACGAGGGGCCGCACCTCTACAAGATCAAGGGCCGTTATTACCTGATGCTGGCCGAGGGCGGCACGGGCGACCGGCACATGGAAGTCATCGGCCGGTCCGATTCACCCTGGGGGCCCTTCGAGCCTTGTCCCCACAACCCCATCCTGACCGAGCGGGACGACCCCGCCAGCCCCATCCAATGCACGGGGCACGCCGACCTGGTGGAAGCGCCGGATGGAAGTTGGTGGATGGCGTTCCTGGGCACCCGGCCCCAGGACGGACTGTCGGTGCTGGGGCGGGAGACCTTCCTGGCGCCGGTTTCCTGGACCGCCGACGGGTGGCCGGTGGTGAACGGCGACCACCACGTGGCGCCGGAGATGCCCGCGCCACTGCTGAAGCCCTTCCCGGTCCCGGCTCCGCCGGCCAAAACCCTGTTCACGGGCCCCTCGCTCGGGCCGGAATGGATTTACGTGCGCAACCCCGGCCCCGCGGACTTTTCCCTGGAGGCGCGCAAGGGGTATTTGAGGATCCGGGCCGTCCCGGGCGGCCTGGACAGGAAAGAGGACCAGCCGGCTTTCGTGGGGCAAAGGCAGCCCGCGTTCCGCTTGAGCGTGCGCACGGCCGTGGAATTCGAGCCCCTCCGGGACGGCGAGGAGGCGGGCCTTTGCGTCCGGGCCAACGAGGACAACCATTACGAGGTCGGTGTGGGGCGCTTCCAGGGCAAGGTGGAAGTGTTCGTGCGCAACCGCGCCAAGGGCGTGGGATACCTCCTGGCCCGCCAACCCCTGGAATCGGGCAAGGCCCAACTGGAAATCTCGGGCGGCGAAGACCGCTACCAATTCGCCTGGTCCAAGGACGGCCGAAACTGGACCGCGCTGGCCGCGGCCCCTTCGGCGGACCTTTCGCGGGAAAAGGCGGGTGGTTTCACGGGCACGGTGATCGGGCTTTACGCCACCGCCAACGGCGGGGAATCCAAGGCTTTCGCGGATTTCGCCTGGTATGAAGCGCTTCCCGGCGTGGTGCCGAAGGCATTGGCCTTCTCGCCCCGGCCCACGCCCCCACCCCTGCCCGCCTCGCCGACCTGGCGCATCAACGCGGGGGGAGGCGGCTTCACGGATTCCGATGGCTTGGCCTGGTCCGCGGATGCCGGCTTTGAGGCCGGCGAAACGGTGGGGACGGGACGGCCCATCGCGGGAACCCGGGAGGAGGCGCTTTACCAAACCGAACGATGGGGGCCGGATTTCACTTACCGCCTGCCGGTGCCCCCCGGCCGATACCGCGTGACGCTCAAGTTCGCGGAAACCTACGTGAAGGGCCCGGGCCAGCGGGTTTTCGACCTGTTCATCAACGGGAAAAAAGAGCTGGAGAACTTCGACATTTTCAAGGAAGCCGGCGGCATGGACAAGGCCGTCGACAGGAGTTGGGAGGGCATCCAACCGGATGCCGGGGGCCGGATCGGCGTCCGCTTCATTGCATCGGTGCAAAACGCGAAGGTTTGCGCCCTTGAAATAACCCGGCAACGCTAGGGGCGGTCTGAAAATTTTCAGGAGGAGACGATGAGGATCAAAAAAACGGCGTGGACGGTTTTGGCGGCTTTGGCTTTGTCGGTTTCGGCCCATGCGGAATTGAAACTGCCTTCCCTCTTCGGGGACCACATG
>JAICXI010000244.1 GCA_025980505.1 bacterium
CCGACGGCCATGGCCCCGTTGACGCCGACCCCCACCATCACTCCCGCGGGCACCCAGTCCCCCCGGCCGACTTCCACGTCCGTCCGGACCTTGCCTTTCACCATGACGCCTACCGTAACCATGACTTGGAGCCCTACTTCCAGCCCCACAGGCACGCTTTCGCCTTCCCTGACGCCCACGCCCACTTCCACCCACACTTCGACTCCCACGAAGACGGCCACCCGCACCCCCACTTCAACGCCCACGGCCACGCCCACACCCGGCGTGTTCAAGTTCCTGGTTTCCCCCAAGCCCGACGCGCAGGGACAAATCCATTTCAGCTGGGGGGTCAACGTCCAGGTCGACCAGGTTTATTTGAAGGTTTATACCAGCGGTTTCCGTTTGGTGTGGGATGAAAGCTTCGGCAAGGAAAAACGGCCCGATTACCTGACGTCCGGCGACCATGAGGTCACCTGGGATGGGAAGGATGAAGAGGGGAGGCCCATGCCGCCGGGCCTTTACTTGTGTTTCCTCGACATGACGGCGGGCAAAAAAAACTACCAGTCCAGCGGCAAGACGGAAATTCCCTAGGGAGGCGGCCGCTCCTCCTGGGAAGGCCTTTCCGCCGGAGGGCCGCGGCCCCGGAAGGCGTTCCAAGCGGAGAAACCCCGAATCAACCGGGCCCCGGCCAGGCCCTTTCCACGGCACCCCGCCCATGATTGCGTTGAAACTCCCTCTTTCCAGCGGATTGAAAAAGTCGAAGGACGCGACTTTCCCAATCGGGCCATTGGTGGAGACCCCACGCTTTCCTTGGAAGCTTTGGGGTTGGCGGGCCGCAAAAACCTTTTTTTGCGGCCCGCTAATATGCTATCCTTTCTTTTCCTTAAACCCCGGTTTAGAAATTTTTGAAGGACTTCGCGATGAAAAAGAAAAAAGTAGCCGTCATCGGCGCCACCGGCGTGGCGGGCCAACAGTTCCTGGCCTCGCGTCCCGGCCATCCCTTTTTTGAAGTGGCGGCCCTGGCCGCTTCCGAACGTTCGGCGGGCAAAACCTACCAGGAAGCCTTGACCGACGCCTCCGGCGCGTTCCGCTGGTATTGCCAGGAACCCCTGGATCCCGCTTTCGCCAAGATGAAGGTGGAGGACGCCTCCAAGTTGGACGCCTCCAAGATGGACCTTGTTTTCACGGCGGTGGAATCCGACGCGGCCAAGGAATTGGAACCGCGTTACGCCAAAACCACGCCCGTGGTTTCCACGGCCTCGGCTTTCCGCTACGAGGACGATGTGCCCATCTTCATTCCGGGCGTGAACCTGGACCACGACCGGCTGATTCCCGTTCAAAAGAAGAAGCGGGGTTGGAAGGGTTTTGTCACGCCCGTGCCCAACTGCACCACCACCGGGCTCGCCATGACCCTGAAGCCCCTGCATGAGGCCTTCGGCGTGCTGCAGGTGATCATGACCTCCATGCAGGCCTGCTCGGGGGCCGGACGGTCGCCCGGCGTCATCGGCCTGGACATCATGGACAACGTGATCCCCTATATCCCCAAGGAAGAGGAAAAGGTTGAAAAGGAGACCCAAAAGATCCTCGGCGCCATCGTCGGGGAATCGATCGCGCCCGCGCCTTTCCCGGTTTCGGCCACCTGCACCCGTGTGCCGGTCCTGGAGGCCCATACGGAAGCGGTTTATGTTTCCCTCAAAAAGCACGCGACGGTGGAAGAGGTGAAGGACGCCCTGCGCCGCTTCGGCGGGGATTTCGTCGCCATGAAATTTCCTTCCTGTCCCCCGCGCCTTATCGACGTTTCGGAAGACCCTTTCCGGCCCCAGCCGCGCTTGGACCGGGACCGGGAAGGTGGAATGTTGACTTCGGTGGGACGGGTCAGGGCCGACCATGCCTTGCCCAACGGCATCAAGTACATGCTGGTGTCCCATAACACCAAGATGGGCGCCGCCAAGGGCGGCATGCTGGTAGCGGAATATTTGGCGCGCCAGGGCCACATTTAATAACGGCGGTTGGCAGTTGCCGGTTCATAGTTGGCGGTTAAGGTATAAAACCATCAACCAAGAACTGAGAACGGACAACTGATTTTAATTTTTCCTCGGGGAGGGGAGACATGCAAGAGCGAAAAGGCGTCATTACATTTAAGGGAGGGCCGCTGACGTTAATCGGCCCCGAAGTCAAGGTGGGGGATAATGCCCCCCACTTCAAACTTTTGACCAACAGCCTGCAGGAAGTCACGCTGGACCACTACAAGGGCAAGACCCTGATCCTGTCCGTGGCGCCGTCCCTGGATACGCCGGTTTGCGCCGAACAGACGCGCCGGTTCAACAAGGAAACGGCCAACCTGCCGGCCGGCGTGGAGGTTCTGACCATCACCGCCGACCTGCCCTTCGCCCAGGGGCGTTTCTGCGGCGGCGAGAACATCAAGATCGCCACGCTTTCGGACCACCGGGACATGGCTTTCGGCGACGCTTACGGCACCCATATCAAGGAATTGCGCCTGGAAGCCCGCGCGATTTTCGTGGTCGGAAAGGACGGCAAGGTGAAGCATGCCGAATACGTGAAGGAAGTCACCGAGCATCCCGATTATGAAAAGGCCCTGCAGGCAGCGAAGGCAAACGCTTAAAAACAGCAGCTGTCGGACATCCCGGCCGTCGGTTGTCAGCGCCCCTTGGCTGACGGCCGGGAACCGCCCGCTGAATTTTAAGGAATTTTATTAATGTTCATCCCCGTCATCCTTTTTTTCTTCACCCTCGCCGTCTATTTGCAGACCCTCTGCGCCACCTTTAACATCAACGACTCGGGCGAAACGATCATGGTTTGCGACCTGTTGACGGTCAGCCATTCGCCGGGTTATCCGCTGCATACCCTGTGGGGCCACGTTTTCTGCCTGTTGCCCCTGGGCAAGCCCATGTTCCGGGTCACTTTTTGCTCGGCTTTCACGGGCGCGGTGTCCATCGTGGTGCTTTACGGCATCGTGCGGCTCATGTTGAAGGAAGTCTTTGACCCCGCCGAACCGCCCCCCAATGGGGGGGAACGGAAACCGTCGGCCTGGCTTTGGGAAGTCCCGGCCCTTTTGGGGGCCCTGGTTTTCGCCTTTTCCTTCCAGCATTGGTTCCAGTCCTGCGGGGCCAAGGGCGGCATTTATACCCTCAATACGATGCTCTCGGTGGGCATCCTCTACCTTTTCTATAAAATGAAGGAACCGGGCTGGTTCGTGAAGTCCTTCCTCCTCATGGGTTTCCTTTATGGATTGAGCCTGGCCCACCACTGGCCCAACCAGGTCGCCATGGCGCCCGCCTATCTTTGGTTCTTGTTCTCGGGCCAACGGAAGTTCAATTTCGACCAGTTGGTCAAAAAAGCCCTCAGCATCGCCTCCCTCATCGCTTTCGCCGCCGGGTGTTTCCTCGGCTTCCAATTGACGCAGGACTTCAAGGCGGTGGTGGCCATGGGGTTCCTTTTCATGGTGCTGTACCTCATGGCCGAAGTTTACGGTTGGGCCACCTGGGCCAAGGGAGTGTCGGCTTGCTTCCTGTCCGTTTCCACTTACATGTACCTTTCCATCCGTTCCACCCAGAACCCGCTGGTGAACTGGTGGAATCCCGACAACGCGACCCGTCTCCTGGAGACGGTGATCCGCAAGGGGTACCAGGGCGTGGGGGACAAGCGATCGATGGAAACCATGCTGCGTGACTTCGACCGTTTCATGCTGCACGCCCACCACCAATTCGGCGACGTTTTTTCATGGCTGGTGTATGCGCTGGCGGTTTGGGGCCTTTACTGGCTTTACCAGAGGCGGAAATCCAGCGCCATCGGGCTTTTTCTTTTTGGCGGCGGTATCTTCGGGGCCATTATCGTTTTCAACAACCCCCTGGAAGGCTACCAATGGACCGTCGATAACTTTTTCAGCCCCGTTTACATGACCACGGCCATGTTGGCGGCCGCGGGCGTGGCGGGGATCTGCGAATGGGCGGCCAAGGAATGGCCGGCCCGGGCGACGCCGCTTTACGTCGGCGCCCTTTGCGCGGCGTTTGCGCTGGCACCCCTCCTCCTCAATAGCCGGTCGAGCATCCAGGTTTATCATGACCCGATCCCC
>JAICXI010000480.1 GCA_025980505.1 bacterium
CGCGCTCAAGCGCATGGGCCGATATTGGAAATGGGCCGATAAGGTGATGATGCCCGACGGCTCAATGGAGTCGGCGGCGTTCTCCACCAGGTTCAAGAGCACCTGGAACAAGCCTTCGGGATAGGCCATCAGGGTCGGCAGACGGGGGTCCACGTCCAGGATCAACTTGGCCCCGCTTTTTTTCAGCTTGGGTTGGGCCGCGGCCACCACCGCCTGTACGATTTTGGGGACGTAGACGGGTTTGATTTCCGACAGGCTCTGGCGGCTGTAGTCCAGGATGTCCCTCACGGTGCGGATCGCCCGCTGCACGTACTGCTCGATCTGCGCCAGGGTCTTGTGGGTTTTGCTTCCCTTCCGGGTCTCAGCCATCAGCATTTCCAGGTGCCCCGAGATGAGGCCCAGGGGAGTGTTCACCCCATGGGCGATGCGGCCCGTCAGCTCGCCCATTTGGATCAAGTGCCGCTTTTGCTCCAGCCCCCTTTCCCGAGACCTCAACCGTTCCTCCCGTCGCCAACCCTGCCGCACCAGAAGCCCGCACACCACCGTGGTCATGGCGAAAAAAAAGGACCAGCGGATGGCTTGTTCCAGGTAGATCCCCTTGCGCAATCCAGGGTCACCCGCCTCCATGATCCCGTAAAAAAGGTTGGAGTTGTGCGGCGCGAAATCGGAAGGGATGTGGTGTTGGAAACAAAACCAGAGGGTGAAAAGGTAAAATCCCCATTGCACCAAGGCGGTGAACACCGCCACCCCCGGCGAGGACACCATGCAGGCGGTCATGATGATGAAAAGGTAAAAAGGGATGTAGGCGCTTAAGGGGCCGCCCGTGATGGCCACGCCCCAGCTCAAGAGCAGCCCGTCCAGCAGGAACCCGAAGAAGATCAGGGACCCGGCCAGCCGCTGGCTGCGCATCAGAAGGTGAAGCACTAGGTTGTAAAAAGCCGCGGCCGGCAGGACGGCCCAGACGCCCTCGAAAAAAGTGTCCGGCGCCCGTTGCTCCAACAACAGGAGGATGAAGACCAGCGCCAGGATGGCGACCCAACGGAAAAGGACCAGCCTGCGCAGCGTCTGGTATTTGGTTTCAAAGGAAGACATGGCGTCCCTTCCGGAAGTGATGAGCCCTCAACAACTTAAAAAGCTGTAACCGAACTCAACCACCGAGGCATGAAGATACGGCTAAAACCTGGAAAACCGGGATGGATCATTCAAAGTCAGGCTTTGGCGAGGGCCTCGTCGATCCACCGGAGGTAGGCCGGATTGCCCGCGGCGACGGGCAGGGCCACCACCTCACAAACCTCGTAGGGATGGTTCCGCCTTACCCACTCGGTCAGGGCGGGAAGTTTCCTCCGGTTGGTTTTGACGATCAGCAGTTCCTCCCGGGCCGACTCGATTTTACCCTTCCACCAGTAACGGCTGGCGAGGCCGGGCAAGCGGCTCACGCAGGCCGCCAGCTTGCGTTCCAAGATGCCTTGGGACAGCTTCTCGCTCACAGCCCACCCGGGCGTGGTCACCAGCACCGCGAAATATTTCATCCAACGCCTCCCGCTTCCCCAAGGGGGAACGCCTTCTTTCAAGGCTCCGTTCGTTACTACCCGTTTTTCCCCTCGTCCCCGCCCTTTTCGGGGGACGGAAGGTGGAAGACCTTCTCGCCGGAGGCGGTGCGGGTGACCCGCCCTTGGGGCCGGGCCGGGCCTTCGCGCACCTCCCCCTTCACTCCCGGCAGGGCGTAAACCTTGGCGCCGTCCGCCACTTCCACCATTTCGGCAAGGCGGTTTTTGGAAAGCATTTCCA
>JAICXI010000021.1 GCA_025980505.1 bacterium
AGAAATTCACCCTGGGCGTCCTCAGCCCCTTGGCGGAGGGCACGAACATTTACATGAACCCGAACTATACCTTGACGATGAGCAACGCATCGGCCGGCTACACTTACGCCCATTCCTTGTCGGACTCGTTGTACGTGTTCTTTTAAGGAAGAAGCTGGGGAAGGGGCGCCTCCGGGCGCCCCTTTCAACTAAAAACGATGGAGGCTTCCATGCGACAACACATGAGGGAATTAATCGGTTTTACCGCGATTTTCGTCGCCCTTTCGCTCTTTCTCACTTCCTTTGTTCTGGCCGCCGGTGACGATGCCGCGGGCCAGAAGCTCTTCGAATCCAAATGCTCCCAATGCCACGGCAAGGACGCCAAGGGTTCGACCAAGATGGCCAAGGTCCTGAAGGTGGATCCCGCCGCCGTGGACCTGACCGGTGAGGCGGCTTCCAAGCTGAAAGCCGAAGAGATGGAATTGACGGTCACCAACGGGAAGAAAAAGATGCCCAAGTTCAAGGGCAAGCTGACCGCCGAGCAGATCCAATCCGTGATCAAGTTCGTGAAGTCCCTGCAAGGCGCTTCACCCTCCGCAAAATAACAACGACGGCATTCCTCTCTCTACCTATGGCTTTGCAAGGAAGGCCGGCCCCAAACCGGCCTTCCTTGTTTTAAGGGGACGCCATCCCGAGCAGGGTGGAAATTTCAGCTCTATGGGCTTCATCACATTGGCGGACCGGGCCCCTATTTAAAATCCCAACGACCGGCCTTCCCGGAAAAAAGGGGCCGGGCCACCCCGCCCTCCGGCGCGGCCTCCAAGCGGCCCGGGAAGGACGATCTTTTCAAGGAGGTTTGCATGAAAACTGTCGGAACCATTCGGGCTTGGTATCTCCCCTTCCTTTATTTCTCCATGGTTTCCCTTTCGTTTTTTTCCACGGCCTCAGGGCAAAACCTGGAGACGGGCAAAAAACTGTTCGAAGGCAAATGCGCCCGGTGCCACGGCAAGGAAGCCGCGGGGAACCCGAAAATGGCGCGCTTGCTCAAGGTGCCCTTGGCCAAGATCGACCTGCGCCGGGAGGAAATCAGTTCCATGTCCATTTACAAAGTGGAAGCGCTGGTTGATTCCGGCAAACACCGGATGCCGACCTACCGGGGCAAGCTGACGGACACCCAGATCCACGAAATAGCCCGTTATTTGAAATTTCTCGTCGGCAACGAAAGCCAGAAGGAAGACGAACCCGCGGAGTAGCCGCGGGAGAAGGCCGGGGACTCCGGCTGGAAGTTGTCCCGGACCCGTTGTTTCCCAATGCCCATCCCCGAGGAGGAGTGCATGTGTCCCACCGATAAAAAATCCAACGAACCCGAGAATCCGAGCCGCCGGCGCTTCCTGGCGGGGTTCATTTCATTTTTGGGTGGCCTCATCGCCTTGACGATGGGAGGCGGTGGCGCGGTTTATTTCCTTTCCCCGGCCTGGCGCGGGCGGAAGGAAAACTGGGTGGAGGCGGGCCCGGTGGCGGACCTGCCCGAGGGCCAGCCCGTCAAGAAGGAATTCATCCAACGCAGCATGGACGGATGGGTCACCAGCGAAAGCCGCGGCACCGTTTGGTTGCTGCGGGACAAGGGTTCCCTCACGGCCTTCAACCCCCACTGCACCCACTTGGGCTGCCCTTACCGTTGGGATCCCGACAAGAACCTTTTCCTTTGCCCCTGCCATAACGGCGTTTACGACAAAAGCGGGAGGGTGGTTTCAGGCCCGCCCCCCCGGCCCCTGGACCATTACCCCCTGCGGGTGGACAACGGAATCATTTCCATCCTGCCCCAGGAGGCCGAAGCATGAAGAAAATACTCGACTGGCTGGACGAACGCACGGGTTGGCGCAAGGTCAAGGAGGTCCTCCTGGACCGCCACATCCCCCGGGGGGTGAACGGCTGGTACACCCTGGGCAGCGTGACCCTTTTCCTCTTCTCGATCCAAGTGGTGACCGGAATCCTGTTGGCCATGCATTATTCCCCCTCGCCGGACCACGCCTATGATTCGGTGCGTTACTTGAGCGGCGAAGTCCCCATGGGCCGTTGGATCCGGGCCCTCCACAAGTGGGGCGCGACGGGCATGGTGGTGGCGGTGACCCTGCATTTGCTGCGGGTCTTTTTCATGGGGGCCTATAAGTATCCCCGCGAGGTGACCTGGCTGACCGGAGTGGGCCTCTTTTGCCTGGTCATCGGCTTCGGCTTCACCGGCTACCTCCTGCCCTGGGACCAAAAGGCCTATTGGGCCACCACGGTGGGCGCCCACATGGTGGACCAGGTCCCGTTCCTGGGGTCCTCCCTGGCCAAAATCATGAAGGGAAGCCAGGAACTGGGGGCCGTGACCCTGGCCCGTTTTTACGCCATCCACGTGCTGGTTTTTCCCGCCCTCATCCTTTTCCTTATCGGCTTGCACCTTTTCCTGGTGGTTTGGCACGGCATCTCGGCGCCGCCGGAAAAGCTGGGGGAAGAGGAAGGCCGGGCGCCCGACTGGAAATCCCGGCTCCAGCAGAGGTATCGGGATCTCAAGGCTCAGGGCCTGTCCTTCTTCCCCTACATCATTTTCAAGGACATCGTGGCGGTCACCCTGGTGTTCCTGGCCCTTTCCCTCGTGGCTTACTTTCGCCCCGCGGAGCTGGAGGACCTGGCCAATCCCACGGACACGACCTACAATCCCCGGCCCGAGTGGTACTTCCTCTCGGTTTTCCAGCTCCTGAAATATTTCCCCGGGTCATTGGAATCCTTCGCCATCGTGTTGCTCCCCCTGATCGCCTTCGGTCTTTTGTTCGGCCTGCCCTTCCTGGACCGGGGCCCCAAGCGCCATCCCCTGGAAAGGCCCTTCTGGACCCTGGCGGGCGTGGCGGCCATCGTCGGGCTCATCGTGCTGACCGTGTTGGGCGCGCGCGCCCCCCTCACCAACCCGGAGGTCAAGACCGACCCGCTGATCGGCGAGGGCAAGAGACTTTTCCAGGAATTCCACTGCGAGTATTGCCACCGCCTGGAAGGCCACGGCGGGACCGTCGGGCCCGCCCTGGACAACGTGGGAATGCGGAGGAACCGGGAATGGCTGGCCGACCACTTCCGGGACCCCAAGAAAGTCACTGCGGGAAGTAAAATGCCGAATTTCCGCCTGTTGGACGGGGAAGTGGAGGCCCTGGTGGCCTACATGAGCAGCCTGGGAGGAGGGACCTTCACGGCCCAGGCTCCCCGCCTTTACGAGGACAACTGCGCCACCTGCCACAAGTTCCACGGGGTGGGCGAGGAAGTGGGGCCCGACCTGTCCCACATCGGCCAATATCGGGACGCCGCTTATATCGCGTCCTACATCAAGGACCCGGGGCCCTTGAACAAGGACGCCGCCATGCAGGGTTTCGCCGACCAGTTGACGCCCCAGCAGATCCAGGACCTGGCCAACTACCTGTACCAACAGGGGAAATAGCGTACCCCTCCGGTTTTTTATGACTCCTGTCATAGGAAGCCGGAGGGTCCAACCCCAGAATGTCCCGAAGGATTTGGGATGTCAGGGGCCCTCTAAAGTCATGCGGGACATTCTGGGGTTGGCGGGGGCGGCCCTGGGTGTCACCGTGCCATTGGGGGCACTGGGCCTTTTGTGGCTGTCGCCCCACCCCGCCCTGCAGCTTCCCCATTTCCTCGCCGAGGAATGGAAGGACCACCTTTTTTTCTTCACTTACATGCTGGCCGGCAGCACCCTTTCCTTCGGTTTCTTCGGGTTCTTTTTGGGCCGGGATTCGGACATCATCGAAGACCAGAACCGCCATTTGGAGCTTTTGGCCGACCGGGATGAGCTGACAGGCCTGGGCAACCACCGATTCCTCCACAAGGTTTTCAAGGCGGAATACGTCCGGCATCTGGCCACCCTCAAGCCCATTTCCTGCCTCATGATGGACCTGGACCACTTCAAGAAAGTCAACGATACCTATGGGCATATTTTCGGGGATCATGTCCTCAAAGACTTCGCCCTCTTGGTGGGGAGCTCCCTGCGGAGGGGGGATGTGGCGACGCGGTATGGCGGGGAGGAGTTCCTCTGCGTCCTTCCCGGTTGTGGCGGGAAAAAGGCCCGGGAAGTGGCGGAACGGATCCGCGCGAAGGTTCGAAAAAAAACCTTTATCCAAGGTGAAAGCAAGGCTTGGGTCACCGTCAGCGTGGGAGCGGTGACGAGCTACGGCGCGGCCCTGGATTATCCCAGGCTTATCGCCTTGGCCGACCAGGCCCTTTACCAAGCCAAGAGGCGGGGACGGAACCGGGTGGTCCAAAGGGTGCTGGTATCCACGAACAAGGCGGGCCGGCGGGGGAAGGGAACGGGATTTATTCCAGGAGTTTCAGCAGGAGCATGAGCCCCCCGCCCGCCAGGATGGCCAGGAATTGCCACAGGGCACGGAGGGTTTTGACGTCCTTGTGCAATTGGGGAACCAGGTCCGAACCCGCGATGTAAATGAACCCGCCCGCGGTCAGGGGCATCAAAAGGCGGACGAATTCATGGGTGGTTCCCCCGACCCACCAGGCCAGCAGCCCCCCCGCGGTGGCCGCCAGGCCCGTCAGGAAATTCAGGAAAAGGGCCCGTTTCTTGGTGAAACCCGATTTCACCAATATCCCGAAATTACTGAACTCGTGGGGAATCTCGTGCAGCATGACCGCCAGGGAAGTGGCCAGGCCCACCTTCACTCCCACCAGGTAGGAGGCGCCGATGATGAGTCCGTCGATGGTATTGTGCGTCATATCGGCCAGGATGTTGAGGTAGCCGTAAGGCTCGATTTCCCGGTGTTCGTCCGAGTGCAGGTGCCGCCAGTGGAGGAAGTTTTCCAGTACGAAGAAAAAAAGGATGCCCGCCATGACCAGGAGGGAGGTTTGGGAGGCGTGGGCCTGGTCCGCGTAGGCTTCCGAAAGCAGGTGCAGGAAGGCGTCGCCGAAAAGCGCCCCCACGGCCAGGGCCACCAGAACGGAGACGATTTCGTGGAAGGCCTTGTGGCTCATGGAAAAAAGCGAGATGCCGATGAGCGAAAGCACGCTCACCACCGCCACGCTTCCGACCATATAAAGGAAGGCTGGGGTCATAGGGCCACACAGTACCCCCCCCCAGGCGTGGAATCAAACGGAATCTTCGGCCGGGCGCGCCGGCGGCCCCGCGTGAAAGGGCGCAAGGAGAACCCGGGCGCCAAGAGGGGGATGCCGCAAAAAAAGGCATCGGCGGCCGTCAGTCAATGAGGAAGGCGCCACCCACCCGGAACCAAAGGACGGAAAAGCCGAAAAACGCCGGGCAAAGGCCGGTCCAAAAGAAGAACCGCCGTCGGTCCCTTGACTCGTTAAGGTCCCGGGAGGATTTCCAGGGCGCTTCACTTTGACCCTTTCCTTTTAAGAACAAGGCCGGATGGCGCCAAGGGAAGAGGGGATCCCTTTTTCCGAAGAAGACCGGTTTTACCGGGTTTCTTCCGTTAAAACGTTGAAAAACAGGGCCCGGGCCTGTTTTTCCATCCAGGGCTTGTGCCCGCATTTCTCCAGGAGGATGAACCGGAAATCGGCCAGGATGCGCGACAGAGGTTTTTCCACCCCTTCCGCGGGATGGGGGTCATGGTCGCCGTGGATGGCCACCACCGGACATTGGAGCCGTTGCGCCTGTTGGAGGAGCCGGCCGCTTTTCCGTAAGGCGCCGGCCTCGTCCCAAATCCGCTGATAAAGGTCGGGACGCAATTCCATGCCTTCGGTTTCCAGCGGAAGGGGGTCGTAAAAATCGGCTTTGGCCATGAGTTCCCCGAAGCGGGTGAAATGGTCCGGAGCCCGCAGGTCCTTTTGAAGCGCCTTGGCTTCCTTGCGTTCGCCCGCGCTCAGGCGTTTCAGGCGGTTTTGAAGGACCTGGGGGGCGTAATGGGGGTCCAAGGGGCCGCTGGAAACAAGGATGAGCTTCCCCACCAGTTCCGGGTGGCGGGCGGCCAGGAGAAGCCCCAACCAGGCGCCCCAGGAATAACCCACCAGGGCCACGGGGGCCGAGGCGCTTTTCCCCAAAATCAACCGCAGTTCCTCCAGGAGCCCTTCCAGCGAGCCCGCGGTTTGAAACGGCTCCAGGACCCCCCGGTGTTGGGCCAGTTCAAGGGCCACCGGGGACATTTCCCCCAGCGCCCCCGGCCCCCCGTGGAGGACCGCGACATGGTAAGGCGGTTCGCCGTAAACCCTCGGATTCTTCATTTCCAGCCGAGGATAACATGCCTTTCCACCGAAGGGAAAGACCGCGCGGGGCGACCTTGGGAAACACCCGGCCCGCGGCGTTGGATTTTCCGGGCTTCCTTCCTATGGTTAGCGGAAAAGGGGGCTCCCATGAAGCCGTTCCATCTTCTTTCCACGGTTGAAAACCTTTCCGATTCCCCCACCGCAGCGGACAGGCCGCCTTACGGCGAGGGGCTCTTGGACGCCTACTCCCAGGCCGTGATTTACGCCTCGGAAAAGGTGGGCCCCTCGGTGGTGAACATCGACGTCTACCCGAAAGGGCGCCCCCGGAAGGAACTGGGGGCCTTTTTGCCGAAGGCGGGAAGCGGTTCGGGCTTCTTCTTCACGCCCGACGGTTTCATCCTGACCAACAGCCATGTGGTGCACGGCGCGGGGGAGATGGAAGTGGCGCTTTTGGACGGCCGTTCCCACAAGGCCCGCCTGATCGGCGAGGACCCGGATTCGGACCTGGCGGTGATCCGCATCGACGCCTCGGGCTTCCAACCCGCGGCCTTGGGGACTTCCCGGCACCTCCGGGTGGGCCAACTGGTGCTGGCCATCGGAAGCCCGTTGGGTTTCCAGGCCACGGTGACGGCGGGCGTGGTTTCGGCCCTGGGCCGGTCGCTCCGGTCCCAGTCCGGCCGCCTCATCGACAACGTCATCCAGACCGACGCAGCCTTGAACCCCGGCAACTCGGGCGGGCCCTTGGTGAGCTCCCGCGGCGAGGTGGTGGGCGTCAACACCGCCACCATCCTGTCGGCCCAGGGACTATGTTTCGCCATCGGCGTGGATACGGCCAAGCGGGTGGCCGTGCAATTGATGAAATACGGCCGGGTCCGCCGCAGTTTCATCGGCGTGGGCGGCCAGAACATCGACATTCCCCGGAACATCGTCCGGCATTTCGGCCTGCCGGTCGAAAAGGGCGTATTGGTCGTGGCCGTGGAGGAGGAAGGCCCGGCCCGGCGGGCCGGTTTGAGGGAAGGCGACGTCATCGTGGGCTTCGAAGGCCTGCCCGTTGAATCCATGGATGACCTCCACCGCTTTTTAACCGACGAGCGGGTCGGCTCGGAAAGCCCCCTTTCCATCATCCGCCGCTCGGAAAAGCTGGAAATGAGGGTGGTTCCCGCCGAGTCCAGGGCCGGCCGTTAGCTTTCAGCGGCCGGCGGATGGCATGCGTCCCAAGCCCCTTTCCAGGGGTTTTCCCGGCAACCGGAACTGTCGGCCGGTAACGGTCCTATGTTAAACTTTTCCCATGTCCAGCCTGGCCCTCTTTATTCCAACCTTTCCCCTCCCCGGGAACTTTTTTGCGCGCTGGGTGTCTTATTTGAGGGAGGCGGCCGGACCCTTTCTCTCGGTGGCCGGGGATTCTCCCCTCTCCGGCCGGGAAACTGACCGGAAACAAGTGGAGGCGGCCCTCTCGGGCGACCCCGGCTTCGAAGCCCTGGTGAGGGCTTACGAGCGCATGGTGTACCGCGTGGCCTTCCGGTTCTTGAACAACGAGACCGACGCCGGCGACGTGACCCAAGAAGTCTTTTGGCGGGTGCACCGGTCCCTTCCCAAATTCCGGGGGGACAGTTCCCTTTCCACCTGGATTTACGCCATCACCGCCAACCTTTCCCGGAACGCCATCCGTTCCAGGAAGAACCGGGAAAAGGTGCAGGTCTTGGCCCCCCCGGAGAAGGAGGACCGGGCCCCTTTCTGGGACAAGGTGGCCGACAACCGGAGCGGTCCGGCGTCCCGGCCCACGGAAAGCGGCGAACTGGGCCTCGCCATCCGGGAAGCGCTGGGGGATTTGCCGCCCGAGTACCGGGAAGCCGTCATCTTGAGGGACTTGGAGGGCTTGGACTACCAGGAAATCGCCGAAACCTTGAAGACCGGTGCCGGCACCGTGAAGTCCCGCATCGCCCGGGGCCGGTCCCTCCTGCAGGAAAAACTAAAGGACTGGCTATGAAGTTTTTTTCAACCCCAAGGCCGAAAGACCTTCCATTTCATTTATTTTCATCTTTGCGTTTTGCCCCGAGCGGCCTTGCGGTGAGCCTGTCGAACGGACCAAATGGGTTTCGCGGCCCCGCGATGGAGGGAGGTTTTAACAATGAAGGATTGTGAAAAAATCCATCCGCTCCTGCCCCTTTACGCGGACGGAGCGCTTTCCGCCACCGAAAAAAGCCGCCTGGCCTTGCACTTGAAGGCCTGCGCTTCCGCCCGGAAGGAGTTGGAACAATTTTCGCGGCTGGCCCAATCCTTGAAGCGCCTGCCCGAACCGGAATTCCCCGCCGGCCTGCACGCGAAGATCATGGACCGGATAGGAAGCCGCGAAAAGCCGGGTTCCTTGTTCGACCGTCTTTGGACCCGGACTTCCATGGGCCTGGCGGCCGCCGCGGTGGTGGCCCTTTTACTTTTCGTCCAGTCGCCGGATTTGATGAAAGGTCCTTCCAACCTGGCGCCTTCCTCGAAACCGTCGGGTGAACCGGCCGGGAACCTTCCACCGGCCGGATCTTTGGCCGGGCAGGGCCTTTCCGCCCCCAAGGGCCTGGACTCCCTCCAACGGAACCGACTGTCTTCCAAGGACGAGGAAAAGGAATCCACCGCCGGCTCCTTCGCCCCCCAACCCGCACCCTCCGGGGCAAACCCCCGAGGTTTGGCACAAAGCGATGCGGAAACAAGCCGGGAACCCTCGGCAAAAACCGCAGCCGGTTATTCAACCCAAGCTGTGGCTCCGCCCTCCGCGGCGCCCATGGCCGAAAAGGCCCCGATAGGGGCCGCCATGAAAAAAGTCCGAAGTTCGGCCGCCAATGTTTCCCTTCCGAACGTCGGGGAGGCGCAGGAATCGGACCTCTCCAATGCCGGGCCCTCCCCACCCCTTTCTTCCTGGAGCGGCGACAACGGGCCCGCCACGCTTGGGCAGGCGTTGGTCACGGATGCGGAGACGTTCAAGGAGAGATGGGAAACCCTCAACCCCAACCAGCCCGTGCCGGTGGTGAATTTCACGCAACAAGTCGTCGTTTTGATTGAAGCGGGGGAGGAACCGACCGCCGGTTATTCCGTCCAAGTCACCCGCCTGGAAGAGCAAGCCGGCCAATGGGTGGTCCATTACCAAGTGGCGGCTCCCGGCGGAAACCAAGCCCCAATCCTCACCCACCCCTGGGTGATGAAGGTCGTTCCCAAACCGGACAAGTCGGTGGTCTTTACGCAGGACCCTTGATCTTCGACTTAACGGCCGGCCGCCGAGAGCTGTTTTTCCTCGGCGAGGCCGGACCCCACTTGGGAAGGGGTCAGGTCCTTGCCTACTTCCGCGATGGCTTGAAGGACGGGCCCCATCTTTTGGCCCAGCCCGGTCAGGGCATATTCCACGGTGGGCGGGGAGGAGGGCATCACCGTGCGGGTCACCACTCCCCGTTTTTCCAGTTCCCTCAAGCGGGTGGTCAGGACCTTGGCGGAAATGCCGGCCAAGTCCCGCTTCAAGTCCCCGAAACGGCGCGGCTCGGATCGCAGGTACCAGAGGATCTGGGGCGTCCAGGCGCCGGCCAGGAGTTTCAAGCTGGCTTCCAGGGGACAGCCCTGCGGGGCCGGCCCCGATTTATTGGCCCGATGGCGTATCATTTCGGAACTCCTTTTAGAAGCTTTCGTTGATAAAATGTCCCGCCTTTAAAAAAGCGGCGTCCGGGATCCAAAAGAGATTGGTTACCAATGGGTACCTACTTTCTTTTGGTAAGCGTAGTCGTATATATAAAGCCGTGCTGGATTGAAATCAATCCTTCGGGCGTTTATTTTCAAGCCCTAACGCAGGCTCAAGGTTGGGGATTTCGATTGGAGAAAGGAACGAAAGATGCGGAAACTTCTTTTGCCGTCCGTTGTTTTTTGCTTTTTAGCCGTGACCGCCGTCCACGCCACCGAGTACGGGTTTGACAAGGCCCACTCCCACATCGGTTTTTCAGTGAAGCACATCCTGAGCAGGGTGCCCGGTGAATTCAAGGATTACGACGGCAGCTTTTCGTTCGACCCGGCCAAGCCCGAAGCCTCGAAGGTCAAGGTGACCCTCCAGGTGGCCAGCATCAGCACCGATAACGAGATGCGGGACCACCACTTGAAGTCGTCGGCTTTTTTCGACGCGGAGAAATACCCGACCATCACTTTCGTGAGCCGGAAGGTGGCCAAGGGGGAAGGCGACAATCAATACCGGGTGGAAGGCAACCTGACCATCCATGGCGTGACCAAACCGGTCACCCTCGACGTGGACTACCTGGGCGCGGATACCATGCCCATGGACAAGGAAGGCAAGATGACCGCCAAAATCGCCGGTTTCTCGGCCACCACCAAGATCGACCGCCGGGATTTCGGGCTGACCTGGAAC
>JAICXI010000313.1 GCA_025980505.1 bacterium
CACCAGGTCGAGGAACCGGGCGTGGTAGGAATCCTGGGGGTCGGCCGGCCGGGCCTTCAATTGTTCCAGCAAATCGTCCAGGGATTTGGCCCGCACGTAAAAAAAATGTCCCACCGCCACCAGGACCGCGGCCAGGGTGGTTTCGAGCGCCAGTGAACCCAGGTCGGAGAGGGGCATGGAGTGCGCCCAAACCCGCGTCATGAGGTAGGCGGTGGCGGCCAGGAGGTCGGCGAAAAGGACGTAAAGGAGGATCAGCAGCAGGAAAAGGATGACGGTGGCCCGCCGGGTGCGCGCCTTGGCCTCTAAAACCGTTTCAACCGGCAGTGCGTAAAACATTCCAACCCCGGGCTGACAGCTGGCAGCCGGCGGCTGTCAGCTGGTGGATTAAAGCTTGACCTGCGGCACTTCCTTGTCCGAATCCGCGGCCCTGAGGAACTCCCTTTGGAAGAAGCCGAAGGGCCCGGCCACGAGGTTGGACGGGAACTGCTGCGTCAGGGCGTTGAAATTGGCCACCACGTCGTTGTAATGGCCCCGCACGTAGGCGATCTTGTTTTCGGTGGAGGTCAGTTCCTCCTGAAGCTGGGAGGCATTTTGGTTGGACTTCAAGGTCGGGTAGTTCTCCCACACCGCCAGGAGCCGTCCCAAGCCGGTGGTGATCTCGTTTTCGGCCTTCATCCGGTCGTTGAGGTTGTTGGCGCCCATGGCGGCGGCCCGGGCCTGCATGACCTGGGTCAAGGTTTCCTTTTCGAAGTTCATGACACCCTTGACCGCTTCCACCAGGTTGGGGATCAGGTCGTGCCGTCGCTTGAGCTGGACGTCGATCTGGCTCCAGGAATTGTCCACCTCGACCCGGTAACGCACCAGTTGGTTGTAAACCGTGACGAAATAAATGGCGGCCAAAAGCACCAGCCCCAAAATAAATAAAAGCGCCGTCAAAACGATTCCCGTGACCATGCCGGTCCCCTTTGTCTCGGATTAAGAGTAGCGACCGCACCAGTATAGGATGTGGCAAGGCCCCTTAACAGTGGGACGGGGGTGAAAAAAGGCCCCTTCCCCTGTCGCCTTCCCTGTTTTCCCCCCGCTTTTTGTTTGAAAAAAGCCGTCCCCTTTATTCTTGACAGTTTTAAGGGCCTTCGTTACTCTTCTATCCTTTTCAACGCCCCGTCGGCAGCTGTCGGTTCCACGAACAAGAATTTCGGAGGATGTCATGGCCCGGTCCCAAAAGAAAACAACCGCAAAAAAGAGCGTCAAGAAACCCGCCCGCCCCGTCAAGAAAGCCGCGCCGAAAATCACCAAACCCATCCTGATCGCCAAGGCCGCGCCCAAGAAAAAAGTCCGCGTCGATCCCGCCTTCCAACCGCTCCTGCAAAAGCTCCAGCACCGGCGCAACGAGATCACCGGGCAGGTGAACCACCTGGAGCAGGACTTGCGCGAGGAGATCGCCGACAACCAGAACATCCCGGGTGACATGGCCGACCATGGTTCGGGCGAATTAAGCCAGCACTTGTCCGTCACCCTGATGGAGAATGACCGCATCGAATTGGAACGCATCGAGAAGGCCATTTCCCGGATCGAACAAGGCATCTACGGCCAGTGTGAAGTGTGTGAAAAAGCCATCCCCATGGCCCGCTTGAAGGCCATCCCCTGGGCTACCCGCTGCATCAATTGCCAAAGCCGCCTGGAAGGGGCTTAAAACCGGCCGCTTTCCCTTTCTCGGACCGCGCTTCGGTTGGGGTGGTTTCACCCGGCCGAGCCGCCGAAATCCGGCACCGGCCCTTCACACTTAAAACTTGTTTTCAAGGCGCCCCCCCGATAGCATTGAATTCATGAATCAAAAGTTCTTCCTTCATTATTTATGCGTTTCCTTCGTTCTCGGGGTCCTGGCATTCCCCCCTCCCCTATGGGCCCGGCACCATCACCCCGCCCCCACGGATACGCCGACGGAAACGCCCACTGCCACACCCGCTCCTGTTCCAACGACCATTCCCTGGAACGGCAAGAAGATTTACACCTTTGACGCCATGTGGGGCTCCAAGGGTTCGGAGTTAAACCAATTGAACGATCCGGAAGGGATCGCCATTGCGTCGGACGGCCGGATTTTCATCGCGGACACGGCCAACAACCGCATCTTGGTTTGGGACCAGGACGGGAAACCCCTGGATTCCTTCGGTTCCTTCGGCACCCGGGCCGACTGGCGCAACCCGCCGCAGTTCAACCATCCCGCCGCGGTCTTTGTTTACCCTTCCAATCAAATTTACGTTTCCGACACCCTGAACAACCGCATCGTGCTCCTGGATGACAAGGGGTTGGTGCTCTCCACTTGGGGCGCCCAGGGTTCGGGCAAAAGCCAGTTCAACCAGCCCCGGGCCCTTTCCCAGGACCATTACGGGAATATCTGGGTCCTGGATTCGGGCAATTCGCGGGTGCAGGTTTTCAGCAACCTGGGCGTCTTTAATTCCACCTGGGGCAGCTTCGGCACCGAAGCCACGGCCAATACCCTGACGGCGATCATGAACTTTCCCCTCGGCATGGCCTTGAACAAAATCGACCAGGCCATCGTGGCCGACACGGGCAATTCCCGAATGGAGGTCTTCAACAACGGGGGCCTGCCCGTGACCGTCCAGGGATGGTACGGCGACGACGGCCCCTATGTCTTCCGGGAACCCTCGGCCGTGGCCGTCACCCCCTCCGGCATCGCGGCCATCGCGGACGGGTCCAGCGGCCGCGTGGTGTTTTACAACAGCCGCAACGGCGATTTCGAGTTCCTAAGCGAATGGCGGGCCAAGGACGACATCCTGAATTCCGACTTCACGCCCCGGTTCCGCGGCATCGCCAGTGACGCCCAAAGCCGCCTTTACGTCACCGACACCCAGGACAACGTGGTCATCCGGCTCAAGCCCTTCAAGGAATCCGAAACCCCCGTCACGGCCCCCCCCCCCACATACACGCCCACCCCCGTGGAAGTGAGCCCCTATGGCGGCGTGGGCTACCCCATCCGCTGACGCCTCCCCTTTTTGCATTTCCAAAGCCGCCTGTGGTAAGATTTTGACGCCCGGGCTCGGCCCAGGCCCATTTCCACCAACGGAATTTTCCATGCCCAGCGTCCTTTTGACGGTTTCCAACCTGCGTTCCATTTTCGGCGACCCCAACGCCATTCCGGGCCATCCCCATACGGGCGTGGCTTATCTCTCCTCTTTCCTGAAGTCCAAAGGCGTCCAAGTGGACCTTTACGACGAGCGCATGGACGGGGCCGACAAACTGCCCGAGCTTTTGAGGAACGATTACGATGCGGTGGGCATCACCGCTTTCAGTTACTCCCTGCGGAACGTTTACGCGCTGATCGACCGCATCAAGTCCCTGACCAAGGCACCGGTGGTGATCGGCGGCCCCCACGTTTCGGTTTCCAAGCTGCAGGTGTTGAAGGACACCC
>JAICXI010000478.1 GCA_025980505.1 bacterium
CATCAACGAAATCCGCCAATCGGGCAAGGTCGTCCTTTTCGTGGACGAGCTCCATACCCTGGTGGGCGCGGGCGCCGCCGAAGGCGCCATCGACGCCTCCAACATGCTCAAACCCGCCCTGGCGCGCGGCGAACTGCAGTGCATCGGCGCCACCACCTTGAATGAATACCGCAAATACATCGAAAAGGACGGCGCCTTGGAGCGCCGTTTCCAGATGATCATGGTGGACGAGCCCTCGGTGGACGAGACCATCCAGATCATCAAGGGCCTGCGCGACCGTTACGAGGCCCATCACCGGGTTCGTATCACGGACGACGCCATCGTGGCGGCGGCCCAGTTGTCCCACCGCTACATTTCCGGCCGGTTCCTTCCGGACAAGGCCATCGACCTGATCGACGAGGCGGGAAGCCGTACCCGGCTGCGCATCACCACCATGCCGCCGGAAATCCGGTCCTTGGAAAAAGAAGTGGAAAAGGTGAAGCAGGAAAAGGAAGAGGCCATCAAGACCCAGGAGTTCGAGAGGGCGGCCGACCTGCGGGACAAGATGAAAAAGATGCGCCAGAAGCTGCAGGAAGAAAAGGAAAAGTGGGAATCCTTGAAGTCCAAGGAAGAGGCCGTGGTCACCTGGGAGGACATCGCTTACGTGGCTTCCAAGTGGACCGGTATTCCCATGATCAAGTTGGGCGAGAAGGAAAGCGAAAAACTCCTGCGCATGGAGGAGGAACTCCATCATCGCGTGGTGGGGCAGGAAGAGGCCATTACGGCCATCTCGAAAGCCATCCGCCGCAGCCGCGCGGGCATTGGCAACCCCAAGAAGCCCATCGGCAGTTTCATGTTCATGGGGCCGACCGGCGTGGGTAAGACCGAACTGGCCCGGGCCCTGGCCCAGTTCCTGTTCGACGACGAGGACGCGCTCATTCGGTTCGACATGAGCGAATACATGGAAAAATTCAACGTTTCGCGCCTGGCGGGGGCGCCCCCCGGTTATGTGGGTCACGATGAGGGGGGCCAATTGACCGAAAAGGTCCGGCGCAAACCCTACAGCGTGGTCTTGTTCGACGAGATCGAAAAGGCCCACCCCGAAATCTTCAACATCATGCTCCAGATCCTGGAGGACGGCCGCTTGACCGACAGCTTGGGCCGCGTGGTGGACTTCCGGAACACGGTTGTCATCATGACCAGCAACCTGGGAGCCCGCGAAATCGGAATGGAAAAAAACCTTGGATTCAATCCCGGGTCGGCGGATGACATTTCCTTCGGCAGCATGAAGAACAAGATCCAGGGGGAGTTGAAGAAGGCCTTCAACCCCGAGTTCCTGAACCGCGTGGACGATATCATCATCTTCCACCCCCTGGACCGGACCCACATTGAAAAAATTGTCGATATCCAGCTGGAAGACGTCCAGAAGCGCCTAAAAGACAAGCGGATCACGCTGGGACTGGACGCTTCGGCCAGGGATTTCCTCATTGAAAAGGGGTATGACAAGGTCTACGGCGCCCGCCAGATGAAACGCACCATCCAGCGGTATGTGGAGGACGCTTTGGCCGAGGAACTGTTGCGCGGAAACGTGAAGGAAGGGGAAGACCTGCTCCTGAAATCGGCCGGGGAAAAACTCACCTTTGCTTTTAACGAGGCCAAACCCCCATCCCCCGCAGCCGTTTAAAAAGGGAGTGTCCATGAAGTCCCAGCCGCGCAAGGCAAGGTGGCTTTGGGCCGCTTTGGCGACGGTGGGGCTGTTGGCGGGGGGCTACGGCTTCTTCCAATACCGCATCGTCGACACCCAACTGCGGCCACTGATTGAAAAGG
>JAICXI010000097.1 GCA_025980505.1 bacterium
GCCGAGCGCGATCAGGCCCTGGATGCGGCCGGTCCCGGCCAGGCGTGCGGCCACCACGGGTATTTCCCAGGCTCCCGGCACCCAGGCCACTTCGACGTCCTTTTCCTCCACGCCGCGGGCCGCCAGGGTGGACAGGGCCCCTTTCAACAAACGGCGGCCGATCAAGTCGTTGAAACGGCTGACCACCACCGCCACGCGGTTGCCGCCGCCTTCCGGGCGGCCTTCGTAAGTTCGGGTTGCCATACTCTTCCTTTGGGTTCCACCGGGCCCACCGATCCCCGGAAAAAGCGCGGCGGGACCGGCGAAAGGGGCTATTGTAATGCCTCAGGGCTCTTTTGTTTCCTTTTTCTTGCTTAAAAAATGTCCCATTTTAAGGCGCTTCGTATCCAGGTACCGTGCGTTGACGGCGTTGGGTACGATCTCAATCGGCACCCGCTCCACCACTTGGAGGCCGTAGCCTTCCAGGCCCACGATCTTCTTGGGGTTGTTGGTCAAAAGCCGGATGGCCTTGATGCCCAGGTCCACCAGGATCTGGGCCCCGATGCCGTAATCCCGCAGGTCGGCCGGGAAGCCGAGTTTTTCATTGGCTTCCACCGTGTCCATCCCCTGGTCCTGCAACTGGTAGGCCCGCATCTTGTTCAAGAGGCCGATGCCCCGGCCCTCCTGGCGCATGTAAAGGACCACGCCGCGCCCTTCCCTCTCGATTTGATGCATGGCGGCGTGCAATTGGTCCCCGCAGTCGCAACGCAGCGAACCGAACACGTCCCCGGTCAGGCATTCGGAGTGCACCCGCACCAGGACCGGGCCGCCCTCCAGGTTCCCCTTCACGAAGGCCAGGCTGTCGTCATCCTCGGTTTCAGCCTTGTAGACGAGGACCCGCCATTCCCCCGTATCCGTGGGCAGCGGGATCTCCAGCACGCGGTGGACCAGTTTTTCCTTTTGGCGGCGGTAACGGATGAGCTCGGCGATGGTGATCATCTTGAGCCCGTGCTTGGCCACGAAGCTCGTCAGGTCCGCCGTGCGGGCCATGGTGCCGTCGTCCCGCATGATCTCGCAAATGACGCCGGCGGGCTTCAGCCCCGCCAGTTTGGCCAGGTCGATGGAGGCTTCCGTGTGCCCCGCGCGCCGCAGGACCCCGCCGGCGCGGTACCGCAGGGGGAACACGTGTCCGGGCCTCACCAGGTCGGAGGGTTTGGAGCGGGGGTCCGCCATGACCTGGATGGTGCGGGCCCGGTCCTGGGCTGAAATGCCGGTGGTCACGCCCGCGCGGGCGTCCACGGAGACCGCGAAAGCCGTCCGGAAGCTGTCCTGTTGCTCGGTCACCATCAGGGAAAGGTCCAGCCGGTCCAGGTCCTCCCCCGCCATGGGGACGCAAACCAGCCCCGGCCTTCCTTGACCATGAAGTTGACGGCTTCGGGCGTGACCTTTTCGGCGGCCATGACCAGGTCGCCTTCGTTTTCCCGGTTTTCGTCGTCCACCACGACCACCATCCGGCCCCGGCGGATTTCCTCGATGGCTTGTTCGACCCGTTTCGTTTCCACAAAGCAGCCTTTTCACCACAGAGTTAAACAGAGTGAACGGAGTACGACCCGAAAATTTTCCCCAAATCAAAAACCCTTACTCCGTGCAACTCCGCGTAACCCCGTGGTTCAATATTTCACAAGTACGTATCCAGCAGCATGCCGCGGATTTCGTCCAACGCCGCCAGGATCCTCATGGAATCCTGCTGGCCGGCCAGGAGCATTTGGGCCAGGTTTTCCAGGGCGTTGTCCACCTTCTGCATCATCAGGTAAACCACGAACTTGCCGTCCTTCTTCCGCCCGTGCCGCTCTTCCATGCGGAAGGAGGCGTTGACCACCTTGTTCATGAATTTCTTGACCGAAGCCTTGTACTCCTCGAATTCCTTCCGCCCCTTGGAGGTAAAAAGCTTCTTGCCCTTCTCCTCGACCTCGACGATCAGCAGGCCCAGCTCGGTGCGCAGCGAGGGGTCGGTGACCTTGGTGATCCTCTCGTTCAAGGCCGGGGCGAACAAAGGCGCAAGCGGTTGGGGCTTGTCGAATTCCCCGTCGCCGATCTTTTCGATCTTCATGGGTTCCGCCCCGCTTCCCGGAATACGGATGAGAGTTTTTCAACGTACTTGGCCAGCAAGTCCACTTCCACGTGGAGGTAATCGTCCACTTTCTTGGTCTTCAAGGTCGTGTTCTCCACCGTATGGGGGATCAAGGCCACTTCCACTTCGTCCCCTTCCACCGCCGCCACGGTCAAACTGATGCCGTCCAGGGCGATGCTTCCCTTTTCCACCACGTAAGGCGCCAAGTCTCCGGGTAGGCGCGCCTTCAGGCGCAGGCCCTGTCCTTCCGGTTTCAGCTCCAGGATCCGGGCCACGCCGTCCACGTGCCCCTGCACGAAATGCCCACCCAAAGGCTGCTCCAGCGTCAAGGGAAGCTCCAGGTTCACGCGGTCCCCTTCCTTTAATAGGCCCAGGACGGTGCGTTTCAGGGTTTCGGAAACCGCCTGGAAGGAAAGCCGGGGCGGGCGGACTTCCACCACCGTCAGGCAGCAGCCGTTGACCGCCACGCTGTCGCCCGTTTTCACGCGGCGGGAGATGCCTTCCGCCTCCAGGGAGAGCCGGATATCGTTTCCTTGCCGCAAGGCCTCCCGCACCAAGGCCGTTTCCTGGATCAATCCCGTGAACATCTCAATCCCCCAATTGACCGGTCCAAAGGTGGTCTTCCCCGATTTTTTCGATCCGGATGCCCTTTAACTTAGGCGCCGAACCGGGGTTTTCAACCCCTTTTCCCGCCACCCAAGTGGCGGCCCGCCCCCCCAGGATTTTCGGCGCGATGAACAAGGCCACCTCATCCGCCAATTTTTCCCTTAAAAAGGAGGCGTGGACCTCCCCGCCGCCTTCCACCAGGAGGGTCCGGACATGCAGCGAATGGAGGATTTTTAAAACAGCCCTTAACGATAGCATTTTTTGATGGAAAGGCACCGGAAAAACGCGGACGCCTTTTTTTTCCAAGACCTTTACCTTGGCGGCGGGCGCCCGGGGCGACGTAAAAACCAGGGTTTGGGGACGGCCCTGGAAAATCCTGGCGGTCAAGGGCGTCCGGAGCCCCGAATCCAGGACCACCCTCAAGGGCCAGCCGTCGCGCCGGTGAAACCCGGGCAAGCGCACGTCCAGGGAAGGGTCGTCCTTGAGCACGGTCCGGCTTCCCACCAGGATGGCGTCGGCTTGGGACCGCAGCAGGTGGGCCCGGCGCCGGGCCTTGTCCCCCGTGATCCATTTGGAGGCGCCCGAGACGGTGGCGATTTTGCCGTCCAGGCTGATGGCGGCCTTCAGGAGGACGCGGGGCCTCCCGCGCCGGATGCTTTCCAGGAAAGCCCCGTTCATTTGCCGGGCCTCTTTTTCCAGCAGGCCCCTTTCCACCCGGACGCCCGCCGCTTCCAGCCTTTGAAAACCCCGGCCCTGGACCAGGGGGTAGGGGTCCCGCATGCAGGCCACCACCCGCCGGACCCCGGACTCGATGACCGCGTCCACGCAAGGCGGCGTTTTCCCATAATGGCTGCAGGGTTCCAGGGTGACATAAAGGGTCGCGCCCCGGGCCCTGGAGCCGGCCTTCCGGAGGGCCAGGGCTTCCGCGTGGAGGCCTCCATATTGCCGGTGCGCGCCCTCCCCCACGATGCGCCCTTGGGCGACCACCACCGCGCCCACCTTGGGGTTGGGCGACGCGTATTTTCCCTGTTGTTGCGCCAAATCCAGCGCACGCCGCATGAACCGGACATCCTGAAGTTTCAAGCAAGCCGCCTTTGATCGGAGGGACTGAATCCAAACGGCCACAGTATGCTATAGCGCCCAGCCCCAATCAACCCTTGGTCCCCCAACCTTGGGGCGGAAAAGGGTGCCTTCCCGTTTTTCGCGGTCCCCCGCAAGCGGCTCTTTTTATGATGGGAGCCCTTTCCAAAAGGGAGGACAGGGGTTAGAATTTCCCAGCTTTTACGGGCTTTCCCATCAACCAAAAAGGGGTCTTCGATGCCGACTTTAATCCTCGTCCGTCACGGACAATCGCAGTGGAACTTGGAAAACCGATTCACGGGCTGGGTGGACGTGCCCCTCTCCGAACTGGGGGAAAAGGAAGCCCGGGCGGCCGGTGAAAAGCTCAAGGGCTATCGGTTCAACGTGGCCTTTACCTCCGCCCTCCAGCGGGCCCAGCGCACCCTGGCCTTGATCTTCCAGGTGGCCGGCTTCAAGGATATTCCGGTATACATGGACCAGGCCTTGAACGAACGGCATTACGGCAGCCTGCAGGGCTTGAACAAGGCCGAAACCGCCAAGAAATACGGGGAGGAGCAGGTCAAGATCTGGCGGCGCAGCTATGACGTGCCGCCGCCCAAGGACGGGACGGGCTATTCCGAATCCCTCAAGGACACGGCCGCCCGGACCCTGCCTTACTACGATTCCCGCATCGCCCCCCGCCTGAGGCAAGGCGAGAACGTGCTGGTGGCCGCCCACGGCAATTCCCTGCGCTCCATCGTCATGCACCTGGAAAACCTGAGCAAGGAACAGGTCTTGGAACTCAACCTCGAGACGGGCGTGCCGAGGGTATATGAGATGGATAAGGACCTGAAGATCCTTTCCCGCAAGGACCTCCAGTAGGAAAGGGCGGCATGCGCCGCCCACCTTCCGCGGGCCGCGGGTTGAATTTTCAAAAGGGGAGGACTTTTTCCGTGAGATTAGGGCTTTTTTTAGCGTTCTTGACGGCCTTGGGCGGCCTCTGGGGCTGTGTGGCGCCCCGGGTTTCCGTGAAGCCGTCCCCCTTGCCCGGGCCTCCCGCCGTCAAGCTCACCCCGACGGTCCAACCCCCGGTCCTGGCCCCGGACCAACTGTTGGGCTTGAAGCGCCCCCCCGGCCTGGTCAAGGACCCCGATTCGGGACAATATGCCCTGCCGGAAGTCATGGACGCCTTTTTAAAGCTCAAGGCCAGGGCCGAGCAGGACAACTGGCGCCTGATCCTGGTCTCGGGTTACCGGTCCTTCTGGTCCCAGCGCCGGATCTGGAACCACTACGACAACCTTTACCGCAGTTCGGACAAGTTAAGCGAGAAGGCGAGGGTCCGGGCCATCATGAGCCTGGTTTCGGTGCCGGGCCTGTCCCGCCACCATTGGGCCACGGAGTTGGACATTTCGGAGAAAAGCCTGCGGGGGCAGTTGGTGCGCATCCAGCCTTCCACTCCCAAGCGGGTCGTCGATTTTTACAACTGGATGGCGGTCAACGCGCCCCAGTTCGGGTTTTGCCGCGTTTACCTGGGCATCCACGGGGCGGTCACGGACGAACCCTGGCACTGGAGCTACTTCCCCTATTCCAGGGACTACGAGCGGCAGTTCATGGCCCTTTCGGATTACCACCGCATCCTGGACATCAGCGTGGACGACGTGGATTACCTGATGAAGAATTTCCCGAAAATCCTCAAGCGGGAAATCGGCTCGGTCAACAACGAGTGCAGCCGGTAAGGGTCCCTGCCGGCGCCCGGATGGCGCCGATCCCTAATCCTTCAAGCCGATGATCGACAGCGGCTGGGAGGACATCCGGACCTCCAGAAGGTCGCCCAGGGGGAACGGGATCGACAGGTTGGCGCCGTCGATGAAAATCCTCCCTTCTTTCATGTAGGAAATGACCTTGAAGGCCGTTCCCGGCCCCACGATCCCCCTCAGCAGCCTCCGGCGGCCGAACTTCTTCTGGTAAACCTCCCGCACTACATACTGGAACCTCCGGGCGGAAGCCGGAAGGCACCGGCCGCCCGCCGAAAGGGTGGCGGCCGTGGACCCCGCGGCCGTGCTGATCCAAACGCCGCTGGACATTTGCTCTTCCACGCGCTCCCCGACTTTCAGGATGTACCGGGAGGTCCCCGCCGGGCTCGACGTGGTGATCAAAAGGTCGTTCAAGACCAGCCAATGGCTCTTCCGGCCGTTGATGCGGAACTCCATCCTGGGGACGGGCGTGGGTTGGAGCCGTCCCGACAGGTAGGCCCTCAATACCCGGGGAAAGGCCTTCCCATCGCAGCCGCTGAACCGCGCCACGCTGCGTTCCGGGTCCGAATTCACGCCCAAAACCGGGATTTGCCGCACGAAATGGGAGACGTACAAAAGGGTTCCATCCCCTCCCACGGACACCACCATCCGGTACTTCCGGTCCACGTCCCGCAAGTGGTGGATGCGGTTGCGCAGGACCAGGGCGGTTTCCAGCCCTTCCTTCCGCAGGACGGCCAGGACCCCTTGAAGGCTCAAGTGGTGCCGTTGGTGGCTCCCCAGCACCACGTGCCAATAGGCGTCGTTCCTCAATTTGCGCATCAGTTGCCGGGAAGAAAGGTACTGGGTATAGGCGCTTTCCTTGTAAACCACCAGCACTTTGGGCTTGGACACGGGTATTTCCTTTGATTCTTCATAAAGATCGCCGGGGTGAAGAAGGAACCTTAAAGCCAATCCCCGGTAATCGGCATGGCGCTGACAAACGCAGCCCAAAAAGAAATCCAAGTTATCATCGCGGAAACTGAAAAGCTAGAATCTTATCGTTTCGAAAACGGGACATCAGGATCACCGCAACGGGAATATGTAATAAGAAAAATCCATAATAAAACCGGAACGATGCACTTGGCGTCCGTTTCCAACAACCCTCGCCCCTTGCGCCGTGGTTTGGGTGGGTCCATAGGGTTATTCCCTAGGAGAGCATTTGGGGAGAGGGGGGATCGACGTCAAATCAACTGCGAACGGACGCCAAGTGCATCCTTCCCAATAAAACAAACGGCCAATCCGATCCCGCCGGCGTTGAAGGATTCCCATTTTTAAAAATCGTCCCGGCAAAAAAGATTAAAACCGCCGGAACCACAGGAGCCATTATCCAGAGAAGGCATGGTTTCATGGGGGATTTTTTAAAGGCAAATGTCCAAAACAAAGCCGCCAAAATCATGACCGCCGGCGAAACGGTTACAGGCCATCCATAAAAAAGCCCC
>JAICXI010000268.1 GCA_025980505.1 bacterium
GCCGTCGGGTCATCCTGGGCGGCAGTCACATTGACCTATAACTCCAGCAACGGCAGTTACCAGTTCGGACAGGTGAGTGGAACAAGCGGAACCAATGGTTGCGCGGGCGCCGCCTCGTTTAGCAATCACTCGCTGGATACGACCCAGGCCGCCAATATTCAGTTCCAGCCTGGTAGTGGGACTTACGACCTCTGGATGGATGATCTTTACCTTCAATAAGAGCCGCTGAAGAAGGAAAACCAAACCCGCCCCTTTCGGGGGGCGGGTTTTTTTATTTGGGTTTACTTGTTTTCGACCCACGGCTACCCCACAATAACACCATGAAATTCGAAATCGTTTCCGACTTCAAGCCCACCGGGGACCAACCCCAAGCCATCGACAAGCTTTCGAAAAACCTTGAAAAGGGCGCGCCCCACCAGACCCTCTTGGGGGTCACCGGGTCCGGCAAAACCTTCACCATGGCCCAGGTCATCCAGCGGGTCCAGCGGCCGGCCTTGATCGTTTCCCACAACAAGACCCTGGCGGCCCAACTTTACAGCGAGTTCAAGGATTTTTTCCCCAAGAACGCCGTGGCTTATTTCGTGAGCTATTACGATTATTACCAGCCCGAAGCCTATATCCCCCATACCGACACTTACATTGAAAAAGACGCCTCCATCAACATGGAACTGGACCGGCTTCGCCTGGAGGCTACCGCCCTGCTGCAGGAAAGGCGGGATGTCGTCATTGTGGCGTCGGTATCCTGCATTTACGGCCTGGGCTCGCCCGAATACTACAAGGAAATGCACTTGGTGGTCCGGGAGGGCCAGGAGGCCCCCAGGGAACAGTTGTTGAAGGACCTGGTGGGGATCCAGTATGCCCGCAATGACATTGATTTCACCCGCGGGAAGTTCCGGGCCAGGGGGGACGTGGTTGAAATCTACCCCGCCTATGAGGAAAATCCCTTCCGCATCGAATTCTTCGGGGACGAAATCGAAAAGATATCGGAAATCGACCCGGTGACGGGCAAGGCCCTCAACCGGCGCAAGGTGCTGCCCATTTACCCCGCCAAGCACTACGTCATGCCCCAATCGGTCATCCAAGGCGCCATCCAGAACATCCGGGAGGAACTCCGCGAAAGGCTCCTGGAGTTGAAGGCGGCCAACAAACTGGTGGAAGCCCAACGGCTTGAACAGCGCACGATGTTCGACCTGGAAATGATCGAGGAAATGGGCTATTGCCAGGGCATCGAGAATTACAGCCGTCACTTTGACGGACGCAAGGCGGGGGACCCGCCTTATACGCTCCTGGACTACTTCCCGAAGGACTTCGTGACCTTCATCGATGAATCGCACGTCACCATGCCCCAGCTCAAGGGGATGTACAACGGGGACTTTTCCCGGAAGAAGAACCTGGTGGATTTCGGCTTCCGCTTGAAGTGCGCCTTCGACAACAGGCCGCTCCGCTTCGAGGAATTCCAGAAGAAAGTGGGCCAAGTCATCTACGTTTCGGCCACCCCCGCCGCGGAGGAGTTGAAGTATTCCAAGGGGGAAGTGGCGGAACAAATCATCCGGCCCACGGGCTTGATGGATCCGGAAGTGGAAATACGCCCCGCCCTCTCCCAAGTCGACGACTTGATCGGGGAGATCCGGGGCAGGGTCCAAAGGCAGCACCGGGTGCTGGTGACCACCCTCACCAAGAAAATGGCCGAGGATTTGACCAGCTACCTCAAGCAACTCAACATCAAGGTGGCCTATCTCCACTCCGACGTTGAAACATTGGAGCGGATCCGCATCATCCGGGACCTGCGGACGGGCGTTTACGACGTCCTGATCGGCGTGAATTTGCTCCGGGAAGGGTTGGACCTGCCGGAAGTGAGCCTGGTGGCCGTCCTGGATGCGGACAAGGAGGGTTTCCTCCGTTCGGAGGTCTCGTTGATGCAGACGGCGGGCCGGGCCGCCCGTAACGTGGAAGGCAAGGTCATCCTTTACGCGGACAAGGAAACACCCTCCATCCGCAAAACGGTCGCGGAAACGAACCGCAGGCGCGAAGTCCAAGCCGAGTACAACCGGAAAAACGGGATCACCCCGCAAACCGTTAAAAAGCAGATCCGCGAAATCCTTTCGACGGTTTACGAGGCTGATTATTACACCGTCCCCATCGCGTCGGAAAACCAGGATTTCTACCTGGTTCCGGAAGCCATTCCGAGGAAGATTGTGGCCTTGGAAAAGGAGATGCTGGAATACGCCCAAAAGTACGACTATGAGAAAGCCGCCGAATTGCGCGACCAGATACGCCTGCTCCGGGAGCGGATCAAGAGTCCCGCTTAAAAAGTTCCCGGAAGTTTCCCCCGGGGCCTCAACTACCCAGGAACGGGTTCGACTCCCTACGGCCGCTCACCGCGGGCCTGGGTTGCTTCGCCTCAAAATTCGAGGCTTGCAATGGCAGCTACTAATAAAATCGTCCTTAAGGCGAAGGAACCTTTTCCAGGAACTTAAGCTATCGTTGCTTGGATTTAAGGCTGCGACTCTGCGTCCCCGGGGCATGCAGGGCTTTTGTTACCGTCTCTTAGAACTGCGGACTCAAAACTTTCAAAGAAACGACGATGGCCGAGAATCAACCCGAAAACAAATTGGAACGCCTGAAAAAGGAAGTATCGGCCTTCCCCGATTCACCGGGCGTTTACCTGTTTAAAAATCCCCAGGATGTGGTCCTTTACGTGGGCAAGGCCGTTTCCCTCAAAAAAAGGGTGGCCTCCTATTTCAACCAACGGGGGGCGGAAAGCCCCAAAATAAAGTCCCTCTTGGCCCAAGTCTGCCGGCTGGACTTCGTCCTGACGGAGGATGAAAACCAGGCCTTCCTCCTGGAATCGAACCTGATCAAGCGCCACCGGCCCCGGTACAACGTGCTGCTGCGCGACGATAAGAGTTATCCTTATTTGAAGGTGACGGTTTCCGAGGATTTTCCCCGCATCTTGATTTCGCGGAAACCCCTTTCGGACGGCTCCAAGTATTACGGCCCCTACCCCAATTTGAAGTTACGCGAGATCACCAAAATGATTTACCGTTATTTCAACATCCGGGATTGCGACATCGAAATCGACGGCAAGGCCGAGCGTGCCTGCCTCAGCTATCAAATCAAGCAATGCCCGGCGCCCTGCATCGGGGTCATCCAAAAACAAGCCTACGGCCAGTTGGTCAAGCGGGTCCAGTGGTTCCTGGAGGGGAAACACGAGGATTTGATGGCCTTTGTGAAGGAGGAAATGTTAAGGGCTTCGGAGCGCCAGGAATATGAGGAAGCCGCCAAGTACCGCGATCTCCTGAGCTCCATCGAACAATTGCAAAGCAGTTACGCCATGATTATTCCGGAAAAACGCGACATCGACGTCTTGGCCTTGGCTTACGGATTGGGGAAGGTCCTCGTCTCGATCCTGCAGGTGCGACAGGGGAAGGTGATCGACCATATAAGGTTGACGCTCGAGAACGAGTTGGACCAGCCCTTTGACGAGGTTTTGCCGTTGTTCCTCCAGCAATACTACGCGCCCGGGGTCTTCATCCCCGAGGAAGTCCTGGTTTCGGCCGAATTGGTGGCGGACCCCGCGGCCGAAAAACGACTTTCCGAACGGAGGGGCGCCCCGGTCCGGCTCGAAAGGGCTGAAAAGGGATGGCGACTGGACCTGATGAACTCCGCCGAAAAGAACGTCTTAAGCGCCTTGAAGGAAGACGTGCAGCAAACGAACCTCCTCAAGGAATTGCAGGGCCTGTTGCGGCTCAAGAGTCTTCCCCGGAACATCGCTTGCTTCGATATCTCGACGCTCCAAGGCGCCTTCACC
>JAICXI010000036.1 GCA_025980505.1 bacterium
AACACAAAGGGGTCAGGCCAACATTATCCACTTTTGGATTTTTGGGGCCAAGCTCTTGTCCTTGGCAATCCGTTCCTTGATCTTGGCCCACCGGTTCCCCACCGCCGTCGGACCTACTCCCATCCTCTTCCCAATCTCCTTGAAACTCATTCCCGCTTCCTTCTTCAAAAGATAGATCGCCACTTCCGTCGCCTCCGACCTCCGCCTTCCCGCCCTCAACAGTTCTTCCACCTTTTCCCCGTAGCCTTTCGCCACCGCCGCCAACAGCTTTTCCGGGTCCCTTTTCACCACCTGCCGTTGGTACTTGGGGAATTCCAGGCTCCGCTGTTTCTTGCCCACCTCGTTGGCTTTATCCAAAAACTCCCTTCCGCCCAAATAGATCCGGGAATAAAGCTCCTCCCAGGGGTTTTTCCCTTTCCCCATCCCCTCCGCCACAAAAACGCGATAACCCCTTCGCGCCTGATTTTCCGTTCTCCCAAATTGACCCAAAATCCAGTCCCTTTCCTCCCATTGGAACCCCTTTTCCAACCCGGCCGTTGACCGGTAACTACTCCACTTCCATTCGCCGGGACTTTTCACCACTTTAGCCCTGACCGGGTTCAACACCACGTAACGGCACAATTCCTTCAAGTACGTGTCTTTCTCAACGACAATGGCCTTGAACCTTCCCTGGAACAGATGCCCGACCCTATGATGCCTCCGGTTGAACTTCTGGGTGTAGATCCCGTTCAATCCCTTCATGGCCGAAGACAGGTTCGCCACGGGGGTTTCCACCATCAAATGGTAATGGTTGTCCATCAACACCCAGGCATGGCAAAGGACTTGGTTTTCCTCGATCACTTCGCCCAGCAACCTCAGGAAGGCCCAACGGTCGGTATCATCCAGGAAAATCTTCCGGCGTTCATTACCCCGGGAAGTGACGTGATAAACGGCGCCTTCATAATCGATTCGTTTGGGTCGTGGCATAGACCCATTTTGTCGGAATCCTAATCCCCAGTAAAGTGGATAATGTTGGCCTGACCCCTTTGCTGCTTTGTGACCCCTTTGCTGCTTTGCGGCTTGCGGGACTTTTCCAGCGCCCGGCTAGTCCGCGCTCACCATCTTCATCATGGAGTCGTTGTAACGGGAACCCACGACCCGGATCTTCGAGAGGATTTCCTCGATCCGGGCCAGGTCCTTGCCGGTCAAGTGGATGTCGGCGGCCTTGGCGTTCTCCTCCAGGTGCTCCACGCGCGTGGTGCCGGGGATGGGGACCACGTCCTTTCCCTGGTGCAGCAGCCAAGCCAGGGCGACCTGGGAGGCCGTGGCGCCCTTGGTGGCGGCCAGCTTTTTGACTTCTTCCACCAACCGCAGGTTTTCCCCGAAGTTTTCCGGCTGAAAGCGCGGCAGGTTGCGGCGCATGTCCTTTTCCCCCAGGTCCGCGAAGCCCTTCAACTGGCCGGTCAGGAAACCGCGGCCCACGGGGCTGAAGGGCACCAAGCCGATGCCCAGTTCCCGCAAGGTGGGAAGGATTTTTTCCTCCAGGCCGTTTTCCCAGAGCGAATATTCGCTTTGGAGGGCGGACAGGGGATGCACGGCATGGGCCCGGCGCAAGGTGAGGGGCCCCACTTCGCTTAAGCCGATGTAACGCGCCTTGCCTTCCTTGACCAATTGGCCCATGGCGCCCACGGTTTCCTCGATGGGCACCTTGGGGTCCAGCCGGTGCAGGTAATAAAGGTCCACGTAATCGGTCCCCAGGCGTTTCAGGCAGCCTTCCAGGGTTTGGCGGGCGTTCTCCGGGCTTCCGTCCAGGTTGTCGGGCCCGGCTTGTCCGTCTTTCCACGCGAACTTGGTGGCCACCACCACCTTGGAACGGCGGCCCCGCAGGGCCTTTCCCAGCAGTTCCTCGTTGGTGAAGGGGCCGTAGCTTTGGGCCGTGTCCAAAAAGGTGACGCCCAACTGCAGGGCGCGGTCCAAAACCTTCAGGCACTGGGCCTCGTCCGCCTTGTGGTAGGCGAAGGTCATGCCCATGCAACCCAGCCCCAGGGCCGGGACCTCCAAACCTTGTTTCCCGAGTTTTCTTTTTTCCATAATAGAACTCCTTCAGTTAAGAAATCGTCATTTCACCACTAAGACACAAAGGGCACCAAGAAGGACAAGAAAAATGGCGATCGTTCTGTCAAAAAGGCCCACCCAACACCTTCTTTTTTTCTTTTCGTCGTTCTTAGTGCCCTTGGTGCCCTTAGTGGTTCAAAGGATGTGTCTTTACGTTTCGGCGCTGGCCTGGTCCAATTGCACGATGGCTTGGACCCCCAGTTTCAGCTTCGTGGCTTCCACCAGGTCGTTCAACTGTCCCGGGGTGGTGGCGCTGACAATGGGCGCGGTCACGCTGGGACGGGTCAAAAGCCAGGCCAAGGCCACGCAGGCGGGTTTGGAATCGTATTCGCGGGCCACGGCCGCCAAGGCGTCCAGGATCTTAAAGCCCCTCTCGTTCAGGTATTTCTTGACCACTCCCGGTCCCCGCGGGCTTTTGGAAGAATCCTCCTGGGAACGGTACTTGCCGGTCAGGAAACCCGCGGCCAGGGAAAAATAAGGGATCACCGCCAGGCCTTCCTCCTGGCAAAGGGGTTCGAGCTTTTTCTCGTAATCGGACCGGTCGTAAAGGTTGTAAAGGGGCTGCAGGCTTTCGTAACGGGGGCAACCCTTGCGGGAGGAAGTCTCCAGGGCCTCAAACAGCCTGTCCGAAGCGTAGTTGGAGGCGCCGATGGCCCGCACCTTTCCTTCCTTCACCAATTGGGCGAAGGCGGCCATGGTTTCCTCCAGCGGGGCGCCGGGGTCGTCGTAGTGGGCCTGGTAAAGGTCGATGACGTCGGTTTGGAGGCGCCGGAGGGAATCCTCGGCTTGCTTGAGGATCTGGGCCCTGGAAAGTCCTTTTTCATCGGGGCCCATCTCCGAACCCACCTTGGTGGCCAGGACCAGCCGGCCGCGGTTGCCGCGGGCCTTCATCCATTTGCCCAGGATGGTTTCGGATTCGCCGCCCTTGTGCCCCTGGACCCAGCGGGAATAACTGTTGGCCGTGTCGATGAAATTGAAGCCCGCTTCCACGAAGGCATCCAGCACCTTGAAGGAAGAGGGCTCGTCCAGCGTCCATCCCAGAACGTTGCCCCCGAACATGAGGGGGGAAACTTGCAGGCCCGAAGACCCCAACTTGCGCTTGTCCATCCGACGCTCCCACGGGTTTGTTTCCACCATTTTTGGCCAGGGGAGGCGGGGTTTCAAGGGCCGCCGTCATAAATCGGGCGAACGGGAGGGGCCCTCAAATATGGGCGGCGTTCCAGTCCGTGCAAAGGATGTGGAAATCTTCCGTTGCGGGGTCGCCCCACATGCAGGCGTAAGTCAGGCAGAGGTTCCCCGAGTTCATGGACAGGTAAGGCTCGGTCAAAAAGTGGTCCTTGCCGGTGGCGAGCGCGAAGTAATAATCCCGGAAGGAGTGGTCCGAACCGGCCGGCGCGGGTTTGTAAAGGAAGCGTTTGCGGTCGGGGATATGGACGCTGTTGCAAAGGGTGTCGCTGGCCTGGAGGCCCCGGCTGTCCAGCAGGTAAAGGCATTCCAAGGCGGGGTAGCGCGCGAAGAGGGAAGGCTGGTCCCTGCCGATGAGGGAGGGCTTTTCCTGCAGCAGGCCGAAAAAGGCCGCGCCCGCGGCCTCGCAACGCCTCTTCAAGTCCCGGTCCCGCCGGGCCCGCCCCGTCAGGTGGCGGTGGTAGCGCGAGGCCAGGAACATCATGCGGGCCTTGCGGCCCAGGGTCAGGACCAGGTTGCCGTCGTAATTCCGGGAGAAATAACCGCCCTGCAGCAGGTCGGCCCCGTACTCCAGGGCCTTCAAGGCGTCCTCCTCGCTTTCCACCCCGCCGGCCATGACCGGAATCCCCAATGAATGGGCCTTCTTCGCGATATATAAGAAGGCATCCTGCCGGGCGGGGCTCCTGGAGAGGCCCGCCACCATGCCGTCCTCCAGCTTGAGGATGTCGGGATGGAGGCGGAAGGCCGACTCCAGGCGGCGATAGCTGGTGTTGACGTCCTTGAGGGCGATGAGGAAATGGTTGCGGCGCTGCAGGTGGATGAACTTCTCGACGGCGGGGAGGCTCCATTCCCCGGCCATGGAAACCTGGAGGACGATCTGCTGGGGGTCCAACTTGAGGCCCTCCACTTGGCCCGCCAGGTAACCCGAACCCACCACGTCTTCGCCCAGGACGGAAGGGTTGATGTTCAGGAACAGCAGCGGGTTGGGCATCGAGGATTGAAGGTTCGAAAAACCCTCCAGGCCTTTCTGGCGGAAGAGCCGGTCCAGGGCCAGCTTCAAGCCGGCTTCCTCCAGGTTCATGCCGCGGAAAAAATCCTTCGGTTCCAGGAAGCGGCCGTTCAAGCGGTCAAAGGCCTTGCCGAAGGTTTCCAGGCCGACCACGGACATCTTCTTGACCGAAACCACGGGTTGGAAAAGCGACGCGACGCTGCCTTCTTCCAGGACCAGGAGCGGGTGGACGGGGGAAGGGGCTTTCGGCCTTTCCGGGGTAAGGATAGTAGGCATTGTTTCCTCCTTGGAGTTGCTGCGTTCTTCCCCCTTGAGTGAGCAACCGCCGTGCCAAACCCGAAACAAGGGAAAAAGGGTGAAGTGATTCAACGGGGACAATTTTGTGGTTTCGAAGGCAAAAGAGAATGTCGGCCGCATAAAATCTTTGAAACATCGAAGGGGCGGCCGGCCGGGGCCGCAAGCGCCGGAGTTTTTTGAATCGGGGCCGGTCCGGGGGAACGGCCCGGTGCCGGGGGGTGCGGAACGGCTTTTACGGTTCCGGGGCGGAAGGGACAAAAAAGAAGAGTCCTTCAATGCCCATTGTTTGGCTGCCTTTCAAGGGGGAGGCCCTTGTCGGCCGGTTATGGTGCAAAAGACGGGCGCCCGGCCCGGAGCCCGTTCCAGGCCCTAAATCTTGGAGCAGTTCCAATCGGAGCAAAGGATGTAATCGCCGCCGCCCATGGGGTTTTCCATGATCCTCGCGTAAGTGACGCACAGGTTGCCGGAATTCAGCGAAAGGTAGGGGTCGGTGACATGGCGGCCCAGCCCGGTGGAAAGGGCGTAGTAGTATTCCCTTAAAGCGTGGTCGGTTCCGCGGGGCGCGGGCCGGTACAGGAAACGCTTGCGCTCGGGAATGTTGGCCTCGTTGCAAGGGGTCTCGCTGGCCTGGACGCCCTTATCGTCGAGGAGGTAAAGGCATTCCAGCGCGGGATAAAGGGGGAACTGGGACGACAGCCCTTTCTCCAATAATTCGGCGGGCTTGTCCCGGAAAAGATGGAAGAGGGAATCACCGGCGGCCTGGCAGCGTCCTTTTAGATCCCGGTCCATCTGGATCCGGCGCGCCATCCGGCGGTGGTAACGGGAGGCCAGGAACATCATGCGGGCCTTGCGGCCCAGGGTCAGCACGGCGTTATCGCCGTAATTCCGGGTGAAATAGCCCCCCTGGAGGAGGTCGGCCCCGTATTCCAGGGCTTTCAAGGCGTCCTCCTCGCCTTCCAGCGCGCCCGCCATCACCGAAACGCCGAGGCTGTGGGCCTGTTTTACCACGCCCCGGAAGTCATCCTGCCTTTCGGTTATCCGCGCGAGCCCCCGGGTCAGGCGGTCCGTCACCTTGAGGATGTCGGGATGGATGCGGAAAACCGCATCCAGGCGGCCGCGGCCGGCATCGACGTCCTTCAAGGCGATGATGAAACCGTCCTGTCGCTGGAGGCGGATGAATTTCCCGACGAGGGGACGGTTCCAATCGCGGCCGAGGGATATTTGGAGGACGATTTGCCGGGGGGCCAGGCTCAGCTCCGCGACCTGGCGCAGCAGGTACCCCGATCCCACGACCTTCTCGTCCAAGGTGGAAGGGTCGATGTTCAGGAAAAGCAGCGGGTCGTACATTTGGGATTGAAGACCCGAGAAAAGTTCCAACCCCTTTTGGTGGAAGAACCGTTCCAGGGCCAGCTTGAAGGTGGAATCCCCGCAGTCCCTGTCGCGGAAGAAATCCCGGGGCTCCAGGAAGCGGCGGTGGGAGGGGTCCAAGGCCCTGCCCACGGGTTCCAGGCCCACTACCCGCATTTTCTTGACCGATAGGACCGGCTGGAAAAGGGAGGTGAGGTTTTTTTCCTCCGGGATCGGGCGCGGGTGCAAGGCGGCAAGGGCTTCGGGTTTTTCCAGCGCGAGGGTCGGCGTCATGGCTGCTCCTGGGTCCGTCTTCGGGGCCGGCATGGGGCGCCGGCGGAAGGAACGGTTGAAGGGGTGAGGTGGATTTTTTTGCGGCCGGGTGCGTAGAAGTTAAATGAATAAAAAATATCCGTCAAATGAAATCTCGGAAAATTCGTATTTGAATTTTGACTTCCGGTTTAAAACAATTTCAGCGGCGTTTTTGTCCGCCCGGCCCCGCATCGTTTCCAACCGGATGGAAAACGTTTTTGGAAGGGGAGCGGCGCGGGGGGGAAATCAAAAGCGGAAAATTGTTTTGCGCTTTGGGGTCGGGGTGTCCGGCCGATAAGGCCGACGCCGGGCGGAACCGGGTTCGGGGGCCGAGCCCTTGAAAAATTTCCTCCGCCAAGGCATGGGATTTCGGGGAAAAAACCAAGGCCGCCGGGCCGTGGATTTGAAAGGAGAAAGGAAAGGAAGAACCGGGGATGGGCGGGCAATCGCCGCGCCTGGAACGGGGAAAACGCGGGTTCCCTTAATGGGATGGGGCCCTCCGACTGAACCCGCGACATTTCCCCGACCGGCGGCTTTCCCGCTGTTAAAATGAACCGGATATGAAACGCACAACACTTCTTCCGCCGGACCCGGGGGAAAGGCTGGCTTTCGGCCTGGCCTTGCTTTGGATGGGCCTGGTCCTCTTCCATTATTTCCCCCCTTCCGCCTTCCTGGATTTCTCGTTCTTGAGGCCCCCGGCTTCCGACCTCCGCCACATGGACCCGCGGGGACTGGCGGCCAACCTCCCCGGGTTCCTCAAGACGGTTTTCGTTTCCTTCGCCGCCTTGTTCACCCTCTGGCGATGGGGGCGGAAGGGGCGCCGTTGGCTGGGCTTTCAAGGCGGAAACCCGGCCCTCCGTTTTTGCCTGGAGACCGCCCTGGGCGTGCTTTTCTTCAACGGGCTTTGGATGGGCTTGGGATTGAGCGGCCTTTGGCGGGCCCCGCTGCTTTGGGCGCTGGCGCCGCTTTTTTTCGGCCTGGCCTTGTGGGACCTCCTGGCCCGTCCCCTGGCCTTCCAAAAATTCCCGCGATTTGAGGATCCGGGAAAAGGGGGTTGGGTTTTGGCGGGCCTGGGGGCCGTGGTCTTCCTCCTGGGTCTGGGCCAGTCCCTGGTGCCGGAAGTTTACTATGACGCCTTGGTCTACCACCTTTCCACGCTGCAATTCTGGCAGTACCACCACGGCATCGCGGATTTTCCCACCAACCTTTATTCCTACTATCCCTTCGGGGCCGAACTTTACCTGATGAACGGCTTTTTTTTCCAGGGCGGTGAAAGCGCCAAGATGCTGGACACCTTGGCCGTCTTCCTTTGCGCGCTGGCCGCGGCCGGTTGGGTGGCGGAAGAAGCCGGCGTCTTCGAAGGCTGCCTGGCCTGGGCCATGGTCTGGGCCTTTCCCTTGACCTCCGCCACGGCCTGGGCCTGTCAAAACGACGCATTGCTGGCTTTCTTTGTCCTGCTTTTCCTGCGGGGACTTTGGCGCTGGAGCGCGGAACCCGGGAACCGGCAAAGGGCCTTGGCGGCGGGCCTTTGGGCGGGCGCGGCCCTGTCCATCAAGTACACGGCGGTGCTTTGGGTCCTCCTCCCGCTGGGGCTGTGGGCCTTGGCCGGCCGGGGCTTGTTCAAGGGGAAAAAAGGCGCGGGATTCCTGTTCGGGGCGATCTGTCTTTCAGCGGCCCCCTGGTTCCTCAAGAACTGGGCTTATACCGGCAACGGCTTTTATCCTTACTTTTCATCCTGGGTGGGTGGGCGAGGGCTTTATCCGCGGGGGCTCCAAGCCCTGATGGCCGACCATGAAACGGTTTTCGGAAAGGGGTTCCAGGCCGGTGCCTGGCTCCGGCAGGTGGTGGCCGGGGACCTGGATAAGACCATCGGGCCTTTCCTTTTTTGCTTCCTTCCTTTCCTTTTCCTTCCCGGCCGGCGCCCGCCGGCTGCGAAGTTCTTGGGGGTTACCGGCGGCTTGTTCCTGCTGGCGGGATTCCTGGTCACCCACCAATTGCGGCTCCTCATGCCGGCTTTCCTGGTTTGCTTTATCGCCATGGCCGTGGCCTTGGGCGGGATCAAGGGGGGGGCCTGGGCGCGGGCCTGGGGCGGCCTGACGGCGGTGCTGGGACTTTGGAGCCTCCTCGCCCTCTTGCGCCTCGGCGTGGGTTACTACCAAAGCGACCGGGTCTGGCTGGGCCTCCAAACGCCGGAGGCTTATTTGAACGGGAGCCCCCAAACCTCCTCTTACTTCGATTTGACGCGGGCGGTGGGGCTTTTGCCCGAAGGGGACCGCGTGCTGGTGGTGGGGGACGCCCGGGGGCTTTATTACCCCAGGCCCTTCTATACCAACAGCACCTTTGACGAGCCTCTCCTGGCCCGCCTGGCGCTGGCGGAAAAGGACGGGGAAGGCATCGGGCGCCGGTTACGGGAAATGGGCATCGACGACCTGGCGGTTTCGGGGGTGGAAGGCGTCCGGATTTCCTCCCTCTACCATGCCTACGACCTGCCCCCGCAGGCATGGAAAAGGCTGGATGATTTCATCCGGCGGTTCACGGACCCGGTGTATTTAAGCGGGAGGAAGGGGATTTACCGCCTGCGCCCCACGCCGGGCCGCGGAAAGGCGCCTTTTCCCGACCTCCTTTTATTGTTCCGGGAGGGGCGAAACACGATTGCCGCGGAGGAACAAGGATAAGCGCCGAAGGAAGGCTCCCGGCTTTGAAGGCTCGAATCCCCGGCCGCTTCATCCGCGGCCGGACAAAATTTTACGGTTCATTTTTTCCCAAATGTCCCGGTTCCCCTGTGGTTAAATAGGTCCGGCTTTTCATCGACCTTCCGGAGGCCTCCGTGGCGGTTCCCTTAGTTGCGGTCATCCTGGCCGCGGGTGAAAGCACCCGCATGAATTCCAAGACCCCCAAGGTGTTGCATCCCGTGGGGGGACAGCCCATGCTGGATTACGCCCTCCAAAACGCCGAAGCCCTTTCCCCCTCCCAAATCTACGTGGTGACGGGCTCCGCCTCCGGCGGCGTGGCGGCCTTCGTGGGCAAAAGGGCCCGGTGCGTGGCGCAAAAAAAACGGCTGGGTACGGGCCACGCGGTCCAGCAAGTTTCGCCTTACCTGAAATCCTTCAAGGGCAACCTGCTCATCCTTTACGCCGACACCTGCCTGGTCCGCCCCCAAACCGTGATGGCCTTGCGGCAGTTTCACCTGCTCCAAAACGCCGCGGCCACGCTCCTGACCGCCCGCGTGGAGGACCCCTCCGGTTACGGCCGCATCGTACGGGGGCCGGGGGGGGAAGTGGAAAGGATCGCGGAAGAAAGGGACGCCACCGAGGGGGAAAAGCTCAACAACGAGGTCAACGGCGGCGTGTACTTTTTCCAATCCGGGGCCTTGGCCCGGGCCTTGAAGGACTTGAGGTCCCACAACGCCGCCGGGGAATTTTACCTCACCGACACCCTCCAACG
>JAICXI010000382.1 GCA_025980505.1 bacterium
CGTCTCGGTGGCGCCGGAGATCAAGGCCCGCCTGGAAAAGGAAAAACAGGAAACGGCGCTCACGCGCTGGATCGACAGCTTGCGCAAGGACGCCACGATCCTGGAGGATGGAAAGCCGGTGCCCTACCAGCCCTCCCTGCCGCCCGAAGAAGCCGCCGCCGGAGCGGTGTCCACGCCCGGGAAGGCCCCGGCCGCTACGCCCACCGCCGAGACCATCCTTCCGGCAGCCGCCGCCTCCACGGCCGCGGGTCCGTCGGACATCTATCCCAGCCTGCCTTCCGTGGGCGGTTGGACCTACCAATTCAGCCTGTCGGGGTTTAACTATGGCACCCAGGACCTGGCGAACTACGTCCCGGGAGTGCAGACAAACCAGAACTTTCCTTTCGGGTTCGGTCTGGCAACGGGCATGGACTATTCCCTGGAATCCACGTTCCAGGTGGGCTTGGGTTTGGAAGCCCTCCGCAAGAACACCGAATCAGTGGACGACACCCTCTCAAATTTCACCTATAAGTGGGACTCGGCCGCCGCCGGCCCGGCCTTGGACCTGAAGCTGCTCATCCCCATGGACGAGAGCACCAACTTCATCATTTCAGCCTCGGCCGGGTATTACTTCCTGCTGGGCTCGACCCTGTCGGTGTCCGGGCCTGGAAGCGAAAAAGCCGAATTAAGCGCGTCCAACTGGGGAGGGAAGGCCGGCGGAGTGCTGGAGTTCCTCCTGGACGACCATAAGAACTCGGCCCTGGACCTCGGGGTGGACTACAGGCTGCTTTCCTTTTCACCCGTGACCACCAAGGTGACCTCCGACAACGGCGGCCCGGCCCTTGCCTCACCGCTCTTGAACCCCGACGGCAAGCAAGCCGACATCGATTTTTCGGGCATCGAGGTCAACCTGGGGTTGCGATTTTTCTTGGGCAAGGACTACGACAAGGAAACCCCTAATTTCTGACCCCTGCGCAAGACGATGGAACCACCCAGGCACGAAGGGGATCGAAAATCGGCATTTTAAGTTTAAGGACCGGCCCTTTCACGGATTCCATTCGGCTTTTGCCTTGTCAAAACCGGATCCTTCTGGGTGTCTTGGCGCCTGGGCGGTCCCATTGCCGTTGGAGGTTTTTTCGTTGAGGGTGGATCTGTTCCTGAAACTGATGGGGGTCACCAAGACCCGCATGACCGCTAAAAGGCTTTGCGACTCGGACCGGGTCCGCTTGGGCGGCAAAGGCCTCAAACCCTCCCATGAACTGGAGGGTGGTGAGATCCTGGACGTTGCCCTTCCTTCCAAAGACGTCCAACTCAAGGTCCTTGAAATACCTTCCGGCAAATCAGTGGCCAAGGCCGACCGGGCCAGGTTCTTCCAAGTCGAATCTTCCGAAGAGTTGTCCTAAGGGCCGTTCCATTCCGCTTTTAAGGTATTTCCCCCCTCCGGCCTTTCGGGAACCCGGGAGTTGGGGAGGGACGGAAGTGAGGGGGCCCCTTTTTATTTTCCAGGAACGGGCGTGGGGGATGGTTTGGCGCCGGGACCCTTCTTGATGGAAACCGAGAAGGAGTTGCTGGCAAAGGGCGCGCCGCCGGTCCGCAACTCAATGCCCGCCTCCACCGCCGCCAGGTACCAGGAGCGGTCCAGGTAACCCCGCGACAGGCAGTCGTTGATGAAACCCATGAGATCCAGGTTCTTGACCGAATTCACCGGTTTGTCCGCAAGGTAGGCGATGTAGTTCCAGCCAATGGGCCCTTCCCAAAGGGTCCAACTCATCCCGTCCACCGTGACGGTCCCGATCTTCTTGCCGGCCGGGATGGCATTGCCCCGGTAATTAAGCCAGATCATCAGTTCGGCACCTCCGCCGAAACCCCCGGCCGTGGAGGCGCCCTTGCTGAACCAGACGTCGTAAGCCGCGTTCCAGCTGCCTTGATCCGCCGCAATGAAGCTCCAACTGGTGCTGACGGCCTTGACGTCGGCAAGCCCCAGGGGCAGGACCGTTCCCGGACTCACCGAACCGAAATGGGAACCGTAATAAATGAAGGGATAGCTGGCGACGTTGGGTGCGCAGCTGAAAGTGGACGTGGTCACGGTGAAATTCCCCGTCTTGTCGTCGATGTCCAGGCATTGCCGGCCCTTGCAGGTTCCGGGGTTCCAGTAATTGGTGCCCACGACGTAGGCGCCGATGGTGACATTGGCGTTGGGCGCGCAGGTACTGACTGTTTCGGCCCGGACCGCGATGGGAATGAGCGTCAGATAGAAAAATAAAAACGTCTTCCGGAACGACCTCTCCATCGATGCCCCCGTTGGTTTCATTCAATCCTCCCGTTCGTTGATGAGCCACTATAAACCATCCCCCCTGTTTGCGACGAGGGATAAAGGGACATCCCGGCCCCGGGGGCCGAGACTTTCACCGCAGGTTCCTCCCTGGCACTAAAGCTGCGGGGGACGGGCCGGAACACAAAGGCGCAGGTTTGCGAAAACCGTAAAAAATAAAGGAACGATGCACTTGGCGTCAGTTCGCGGTTGATTGGACGTCGATCCCCCTCTCCCTCGAGGGGAGAGGGCCGGGGTGAGGGTGATTTCATGGGTTTCACTACACCCCTCACCCACCCTATCTCCCCAAAAGCCCTCCTAGGGAATAACCCCTAGGGTCCCACCCAACCCCCGACCCCAGGGGCGTGGGTTGTTGGAACCTGACGCCAAGTGCATCGTTCCGAAAAATAAAATAATTTGGGAACTATGTAC
>JAICXI010000431.1 GCA_025980505.1 bacterium
AATGCGCCTTCCGGAAGTTTCGTGAGTTTTGTCGGTATCATAGGCCACCCTCCTTGTTTGATCCTTTTATTGGGGGAGGCTTCACGCTTCCCCCGATGTCCGTTTCCTTCCATCCATCCCCCTTTTTCCGCGGGGTAAAGCCACTATTAAGAAGGTTCCTTTTTTCCGTCAAGGGCCGGTCGCGCATGGACGCCCCCGGGAAATGCTGTTAAAATCCAGCCACTTTCAACCGGGGAAAAACCATGAACCCTTTTTTAAACACGGCGGTCCAGGCCGCCAAGGCGGCCGGCAGGATCCACAGGCAATTCTACGGCCGCGTCCGGAACATCCAGTTCAAGTCCGCCGACAAATTGAACCTGGTCACCGAGGTGGACCGCCGGTGCGAAAAGGCCATCCTTTCCCTCCTCCAAAAGCGCTTCCCTTCCCATAACCTTTGGGGCGAGGAAAGCGGCCGGCAAAAAAAGGATTCCAACTATACCTGGATCGTGGACCCCCTGGACGGGACCACCAATTACGCCCACGCCTACCCCTTTTTCTGCTGTTCCATCGCCCTGGCGCAAGACAACCGGCCTGTCGTGGGCGTGATTTACGACGCCTTGCGGGACGAGTGCTTCACCGCTGAAAGGGGACGGGGCGCTTTTTTAAACGGCCGGAGGCTCCGCGTTTCCAAAACCCGTTCCTTGGCCGAAAGCCTGGTTTGCACGGGGTTCGCTTACGCGGTCCGGGAAACCCGCTACAACCTGGACAACTTCAAGCAGTTCGTTTTGACGACCCAGGGAGTCCGCCGGGACGGTTCGGCGGCCATGAACCTGGCTTACGTGGCGGCCGGCCGCTTCGAGGGGTTTTGGGAGAGGGGCATCCAGGCCTGGGACATGGCGGCCGGCGTCTTGATGGTGCGGGAAGCCGGCGGCAAGGTGACCGACATCACCGGCAAGCCCTTCAACTTGTTGGCGGAAAACGCCCTGGCCAGCAACGGCCTTGTGCACCGGCGGATTCACGGGATATTGAAGAACGGGGCGGATGAAAAGGCCTGGGCGGAGAAATACCGCTGAACTCCAAAATCCCCCTCAGGTAAGAAAGACCGGATTGCCGACGCCGGCCCGGAGTTTCTGGGCGGCGTTCCCGCCGTTGACGCATATTTCCAGGTTGCCGGAAGAACCCAGGAGTGCGGCCACCGTCCCTTTCTTGGCCTGCGCGTAGTGGGTGATGAGGCTCAAGATCACCGTCTTGCCGATCCTTAAGCGCAGGAAGTTGGGCGAGCCCGCCTTCCGGAGCTTCGGCGAAAGCAGGTGTTTTTCCTCCAAATTGGTGACCAAATTGCCGAACCGGTCGACCCACAGGACCTCGCCGTTCCAGCCTTGGGGCGACTTAAATGGCCGCGGGATTTCCCGCCAGATCCAATTGTTGGTGGGGGCGCCCAGCCGGGCCAGGGGGACCCCCTTGGCCAGGTACCCCGCGGCGGGCGCGAAGATGTCCCGGCCGTGGAAGGTCGGGCTGGGCCCGGGAAGCTGGTATTTTTTTTCGGTCAGTTCCACCACTTGTTCGATCCCCCACTTTTGCAGCGCGGCCGAGAACAAGCCGTTGTCCGGTCCCACGAAAAAACGCCCGCGGGACTTGAGCGCGATGGCCTTCCGCGCGCTCCCCACCCCCGGATCCACGACCGCCAAATGCACCGTGCCCTTGGGGAAATAATCGATGGAGGACCGGAGCAGGAAAGCCGCGGTGGTCACGGCTTGGGGAGGCGTTTCGTGGGACAAGTCGACCAGCCGGGCCCCGGGGCAGATGCCCAACAGGACGCCCTTCATCATCCCCACGAAAGGATCACGCGTGCCGAAGTCGGTCAAGAGTGTGATGAGGGGTGGTTTCATTTTCCGGTTCCTTCTTCAAGTTTTAAGAGACTATAACAAAACCTTTCTTAACCACAGAGGCACGGAGGCACAGTTAAGCAAGAAACTTTGAATTGGTTGTTTTTTAGCTGTGCCCCCGTGCCTCTGTGGTGAAATCCGGTTTTTATTTTGGCGCCCCATTAAAATTTATCCGCAACTCCAGATTATCTTTGGGACCGATGCACTTGGCGTCGGTTCGCGGTTGATTGGACGTCGATCCCCCTCTCCCTCGAGGGGAGAGGGCCGGGGTAAGGGTGATTTCATGGGTTTCACTGCACCCCTCACCCACCCCATCTCCCCAAAAGCTCTCCTAGGGAATAACCCCTAGGGTCCCACCCAAACCACGACGCAAGGGGCGGGGGTTGTTGGAAACCGGCGCCAAGTGCATCGTTC
>JAICXI010000493.1 GCA_025980505.1 bacterium
GGCCGCCGCCGAACAGGTCGGCTTCCGAGGGCCGGCCCGCCCCGTTGGAATCCTGCGCCGCCGTCCACCCCGCCGCCAGCCAAACCGCCACCGCCAGGAAAAGAAATTGTTTCATGGAAGTCCTTTTTTCGGTTTCATGGGAAAGCCTGGAGGCTTTCCCGGATTTGCGGACAGCTCCAACCGGCCGGCGAGCCCCACGGGGGGATCGGCGGTGGTTCCCCGCGACGACGGAATAATCAAGGAGCTTAAAGATGCAGTTCCCTTTCCAAAATAGAACTTTCCCGCCCGCGAATGGCCTTTGTGGTGAAAAGGTTTGTTTTACCGGCTCTTGGTCTCCAGCCAGGCCTTGGTGAACATGTTCTCCGGCAGGGGCGACAGGTCCACGGACTGGATCACCACCAGGGTGGAATTGGCCTTTTCGATCTCGTCGTAAATGTGGATTTCCTTCGGGAACCACTGGTCCGCCTTCTTGCTTTCGCTGTAAAGCTTATCCCATTTGGGGGTATAGCTGGTGCGGAGCAGCCTTCCCGAAAGGGCGTAGTCCAGCCGCTTGAGGTAGTTGCCCGTGGCCTTATCCACCCAGAATTCAACCAGGGGATAGGCCAGGTCCTGGCCGGGTTTGCCGGTCAGCTTCAGGTGCCAGACCTGGAAGGCGCCCAGTTTTTCCTCGCCCACGAACTCGGGGTCGTACTCGTGGGCCAGGTCCGACTGGTCGAAGTCCTGCCGCCGGGAATCGGTGCCCGCGATGCGTTCCCGGTCCGTTCGGCGCTCCCACTTGCCCACGGTGGGGTCGTAGTACCAGAGGTTCCGGTCCACGCGCAGGTATCCCTTCCCCGCCTCGGTCTTGGGCTTGGTGAAGAGGATCATGAGCTTCTGGTCCGCGTCCCGGCGGTAGACCAGCGCCTCCCGCGCCACGTCGGGCTTATCCTTCTCGTGCTGCTCGATGTAAACCACCGCCGTGTAATCCCCGCCGCTGCGGATGCGCAAGTCGATGCCCTTGAGGACGTCCACCATCTGGCCGTGCGTGAGCGGCGCCGCGAAGGCCCCCGCGGGAAAAGCCATCAAAGCAGCGGCCAAAAAAATCAAAAAACCGATTCCACCACGCAGACCAAGGTGCGCAGCTTTTGGTATGGGATGACCCTCCCTGCCCTTGCGATTCATCGATTGCATAACCGTGCCTCCCTGTCCCTGTGGTGAAATTCCTTTTTTTCATGTTTTATCCTAAGTGGCTCATGGCCGTGACGGGCCTCATGCGCGCGGCCTTGAACGAGGGGATCAGCGACACCAGGGTGCAGCAAGCCGTGACCACCAGGGCCCCGCCGAGGATGCGGGCCGGTTCCAGCGCGAAGCGCAAGGTGGTGGACATGGTGAAGAACTGCGCGCCCTGGGGCACGGGCAGGTGCAGGGCGTTCAAGGCCAGTGCGGCCAGGCACCCCAGGAACGCCCCCGCCGCCGTGCCCAAGACCCCCAGGAAAAAGGCTTCCAGCACGAACATGGCCATCACCAGGCGCCGCGGCATGCCGATGGCGCGCAGCGTCCCGATTTCCCGCGTACGTTCCCGGATGGCGATCCAGAGGCTGTTCATGATGCCCACCGCGATGATGACCA
>JAICXI010000140.1 GCA_025980505.1 bacterium
ATGCCCTTCAAGCGGATCAGGAGGATTTTTCGGGGCGGGTGTGAAAGCCCGGCATGGCCGGGATGGATCGGAATGGGCATCCCTTACCCGACGGGCGTCAGCCAGTCGAACCGGTCGGGGGTTTCCCCCCTCAGGATGTCGAAAAAGGCCTTCTGTATTTTTTCCGTGACCGTCCCCCTCTTGCCGTTGCCGATCACGATATTGTCGATGCGGGAAACGGGCACGATTTCGGCCGCCGTCCCCGACAAGAAAACCTCGTCGGCGATGTAGAGGCCTTCCCGCGGCAGGACCTGCTGGCGGATTTCAATGCCGAGGTCGCGCGCCAGGACGAATATGGAGTGGCGGGTGATGCCGGCCAGGATGGCCGAACTGGTGGGCGGCGTAAAGATGACGCCGTTTTTCACCATGAACACGTTCTCGCCCGAGCCCTCGGACACATACCCGTAATGGTCCAGCGCGATGGCCTCGTCAAACTCGTCCTGCACGGCCTCCATTTTCATCAATTGGGAATTCAAGTAGTTCCCCCCCGCCTTGGCCAGGGTGGGGAAGGTATTGGGGGCCGGCCTTTGCCAGGAGGAAATGCGCACCGAGATTCCCTTTTCAAGCGATTCCTCCCCCAAATAGGAACCCCAGGCCCAGGCCGCGATGGCGCATTGCACCGGGTTTTTAAGGGGGTAAAGGCCCATGGCGCCGTAACCGCGGAAGGCAAAGGGGCGGATGTAGCAGGATTTCAGCTTGTTGACCCTCACGACCTTGAGGACGGCTTCCATGAACTGGTTTTTGGTATAGGGAATGTCCATGCGGTAAATCTTGGCGGAATCGTAAAGGCGGTCGATGTGGGCGTCCAGCCGGAAGATGCCCGGCCCCTGTTTGGTGCTGTAACAACGGATGCCTTCGAACACGTTGGAACCGTAATGGACCACGTGGGACAGGATATGAATGTGGGCTTTCTTCCAATCAACGAGCTTTCCGTCAAACCAGATTTTGCCTTTACCGAACACGTTGGACTCCTCGGGGGGTGGATAAGATGGTGCATTATAAATAGAAACCGCCGGTTTGGCGAGGCAGGACCGAATATTTTAGGGCCGCGCCGGCGGCGGCAGGGGCCCTCGAACCTTAAACAAACCGGAAGCCGGCCCATGGTTCAATAAAAGCTTCCCTTGCGCCGTTCCCAAAGAAGCCGGTAATTCTTTTGCCGGAGGGCTTCCACGATCCTTCCCCGGTCCGTGTAAAGGGACCGGTCCTTCATCCGTTGGACCAGGAACCCGGTCTGGAACCAGAGGCTGGCGACCAGGCAGGCGGCGGCGAACCGCCGCCAGGCGGGTTTGGCGGAAACCCGGCTCCAAAGGTAAAAGTAATAAACCACGGTCAAGGGCAGGAAAAGATAGTACATGTGGGCCGCCGGCCCCGTCGAAGTGAACCAAAAGCAGACCCAAATCCAGGCCAGGCAGCCGAAGGTCAGCCACCGCAGGAAGGCCCCCTCCGGGTGCCGCTTGTCCTTGCCCCATCCGTAAAGGAGCAAGGCGAAAGGTTGGAGCCAGCCCACCAGGAGCAGGAAAAGGGCGGGCGGGTAAAGCCAGGGCGCGTGGTTCAGGAAGTCCAGCCGTTCGGCTGTGCCCGAGCCCAGGAACCGCGGCATCTCGAAACAGGGGAAGGAGAGATAACGCGCCAGCAGGGTGAAAAAACTCAGGAAATTGTCCAGGTTGAAAACCTGCGCCACCTTCACGATGCCGACGGGCCCGCTGGCGAACCCGTATTTCAAGAAGGTGGGCGCCAAAAAAACCGCCGGAAGGGCCGCCCCGCCGGCGAACCCCAGGGCTTCCTTTCCCCAACCGCCTTCCTTTTTCCACCTTCTCCAGGCGAAGCCGAATAAAACCAGGGGTGGCAGCAGTACCCAGGACAAATGGAATTGCATGGCCCAAAACAAGCCGAACCCCATCCAGCCGAAAGCCCACGCGGGCGAAAGCCATGCCCTGGAAAATCCGGGCAAGCATTCCAAAAAGCCGATGAAAAAGAGCACGCTCCCGAACAACAAAAAAGACGGGTTCAAAATGTGGGTGGACCGGTTCAAGGTCCAAGGCAAAAGGGCGATCCAGGCGAAAACGAACCCGAAGGAAAGTTCGGGCAGGCGGCGCGTAATGTAACGGGCCAGCAGGGCAAGGGCCGACAGGGAAAGCAGGTTCAACAGGAGAAAAGGCGCTTCGGGAATGGGCAGCGGATAGAAAGGAAGCCCGACGGCCAGGCCTTCCAACGCCCCCGGAATTTGGGAGTGAAAGCCGGTAGTTAAAAGGTACTGGTCCGGCCCGAAATAAGGCCAGGTGCCGGTGGTGTAGCACTTCAGCCCGATCAAGTAGGTTTGCAAGGAGTCCCGCTCGACCTCGGTGGTCCCGTAGAAAAGAAGGGACAATCCGAAAAGAGTGCGGAAACAATAAAGGGCCAGGAAAAGCAGGAGGACCCGGGTTCGGTTGGACAAGGGCATGCCTTTCACGCGTAAAAAACGGCGGATTATAAGCGGAAAATCCTAGGGGCGGGCCTTCTTCGAGGCCAACTCCAATGCCTTGCGCCCCACGGCTTCCACGCCCAGGTGGTCCATGCAGGCCATCAGGGGGCAACGGTCCAGGCCGCAATGGCTGCAGCCAATCTCCGCGTAAGCGGTTTGATGGGGCGCTTCATAGGGAAACCAGATTTCAGGTTCGCCCGGCCCGAAAATCCCAAGGGTGGGCGTGCCCAAAGCCGGGCCCACATGCATGGGTCCCGAGTCGTTGGCCACCAACAGGTCCGCGGCCTCGATAAAGGCCATCAGGCCCCGGAGGGAAGGTTGGTTGACCAGGATCCAGTCCTTGTCCATGCGGGATTCCAACTCCCCGGCCAGGGGCCCTTCCTTGGGGCCCAGCAGGTAAAGGGGCCGGATGCCGTTGGATTGCAGGAAGCTCCCCAGTTCCACAAACCGTTGCAAGGGCCACCGCTTGGCCGGCCAGGATGCGCCGGGTGAAAGGACCGCCAGTTTTTCACCGGGGCGGAGGCGCGCCCTTTCGAGCAGTTTCCCCGCGTGGCTTTTCTCCTCGCCGGTCACCTTCAAGGAAGTCCGGTATCCCCCGCCGGCCGGGTACCCCAACGCGCGCCATTGGTCCAGGAAGGCTTCGGTCACGAGCCTGCGCCCCGAGGCGAGGGCCGGGGAGGAGGGTGGGGCCAACCGGTTGTAGGCCCAGGAGCGCCCCCCGATGTCGAACCCCACCCGGACGGGGGCTCCGCTCCAAAACGACATTTGGGCCGTGCGGGGATTCCCGAAAAGGTCGAGCACCGCGTCGAACTTCAGGGACCGGATCCCTTTTTGGAATTGGAAAAGGTAGAAAGGGTCGTTCTTCCGCCTGGTTTGTAAGGCGAGGACGCCGGCGATGCCGGGATGGGCTTGAAGCGCCTCGGCGAAGGTATCCTCCACCAGGTACCAGACTTGCGCCCCCGGCTGGTCCCGGCGGATCACGTCGGCCAGCCCCGTGGCCAGGACCACGTCCCCCAAAAAGCGGGGACGGAGGATGAGGATTTTTTGAAAAGACACTTTAGGATGCCCCGGCAATTGTTTTTTACTTCCGCCGATTTAAAAATCTTTTCCCGCGGGACCCCGGGGCCCGCGGTTTTTCCTTAAGCCCCCAAGGATCTTTTCAGGAGCTGCTTCAGGGCTTTCAACACCCCTTCCGGCTTCAACTCCACCATGCACTGGTGCTTTTTCTCGACGCATACCGGAAGGCCGCAGGGACGGCAGGGCACTTCTTGGATCACCAGGGGGTGCCTTTCGGGCGAATAGGGATGCCGGCGGCCGGGCGACTCCGGTCCCCAGAGGGTCAAGGTGGGGGTTCCCACCGCCGCCGCCAGGTGCCGGGCATCCGTATCCACACCCAGGCCCGCCACCGACTTCCGGTAAAGTCCCGCCAAGGGCACCCAATCGAGGCCGGTGTAAGCCGGAAGTTCCCGGCCCAGCCCCTTTTCGACCTCTTCCAGCCCCTTTTTTTCCCACGGCATGCAGGTGAAGAAAACCTTGAAACCGTTGGCCAGGATCTCGCCCAAAACGGCGGCCCACTGCGCGGGATACCATTCTTGGGTCTTGCGTCCGGCCAGGGGATGGACGGCGATCACGGCCTCCCCGTCCCCGAATTGATGGGCCTTCCAAAAAATATCGGCGTACTGGAGGGCCTCCGGCGGCACGGGCCAGAAACCTCCTTCCCGCTCCAACGGTTTGGGGGCCAACCCCAGTAGTTTCAAAACCCTCCGGTTCAGCTCCGTCACGGGCGCGGTAAGGGCGTCACCGGCCGGGGCGTTCAAATCGTAAAAGCCCCTCAAGGAAGGCAGGCCCGGGCCCGCCTTCAACACGGCGCCGCTTTGGTGGACAAGTTGGGCGCTTCGGGTCGAGCCGGTTAAATCCAACGCCAGGTCGAAGCAACGCTTTTTCAAGGCGCCGACGAGCCTCCCACTTTTCCAAGCCCTCACCCAAAAGGACCTCCGTTCCACGGCGCCCGGGTGGTAGGCCAAAACTTCGTCCACCCAGCCGGATTTTCGGAAAAGGTCATAGGCCGACGGCCGCACCAACGCCGTGATCCGGGCGGAGGGAAAGGCGTCCCGCAGGGTTTCAAAACATGTTCCCGCCAGGAGGGTCTCCCCCAGGGGCCGCAACTTGACCGCCAGAATCCTTTTCAAGCAAGGCACCTCACGAAAACGTCCTACCGCAAAAACGATCGGAACCATGTCCCTCCCTCTCCCTTCCGGGGAGAGGGAGGGTATTTTGCCGCACAGGTCCGAAGATGATTATATGGGAAACGGCAAGACTTGGGACGGCCAGGGGCAGCCTTCTTCCGGATCGCGCGGTACGGCGGGGGTTTGGATCAGCCCCGGAGGCCCTTCGGCAGCCTCTCCGCCACGATTTTCCGGGGTTTTCCCAGTTTTTCCAGGACCGCCCCCAGCACCTCTTCCACCGAAATGGCATGGAGGCACTTGTACCCGATGGGGCAGGTCCTTTGGAAGCAAGGGCTGCAGTCCAGGTGTTTGTAGATCACCTCATGGCCGATCCCGAAGGGCCTCGTCCAGGCGGGCGAGGTCGATCCGAAAAGCGCCACGGCCGGCGTCCCCACGGCCGCGGCCACGTGCATGGGACCCGTGTCGTTGGTGACCAGGAGCTTGCAACGGGACAAGAGGGCCGCCAGAAGGGTGGGCGAGGTCCGGCCGGCCAGCAGGTGCAGCCGTCCTCCCGCCGTGGCGGCTTCCAGGAGCGGCCGGAGATAGGCCTCCTCCTCCAGGCCGCCGATGATCAGGATGGTTTCCTTCCTCGCGGCCAGGAGCCGTTGGATCAATTCCCGCCAATAAGGGAGGGGCCACCGCTTGGCCGCGCCGTAAGTGGCGCCGGGCGCCAGGGCGATGAAGGAGGAACCGGGCCGGACCCCCGCGTCTTCCCACACCCGGCGCAACCCCTTCAACGCTTCCCCCGTCACCGGTGAATGAAGGATGGCTTCTGCGCCGCGGAGGGGAGCTTCCCAGCCCGCCCGGACCAACTCCAGGTATTCCCACACCAAATGTTTTTTCCGGGGTTCGGGACGCGGCACGACCCGGGTGAGGAACAACTCCCGGCCTTCCCCGCCCCACCCGATCCTTACCGGTATGCCGGCTACGAAGGCCAGGAAGGCGGAGGACAAGGAGGTCGGCAGGATCAGGACGGCGTCATAGCGGTTTTTTTTGAGCGCAGCCGCGGTCCGGCCAAACCCCGCCAGTCCCTTCTCCAGGCCCACGAACCCTTC
>JAICXI010000142.1 GCA_025980505.1 bacterium
ACCGGCCCCAGGGGATGGTGGCTGTACCTTCGGCCGTCCACCACGTGCTCCAGCGCCTGGGGTTCCAGGTCCCCCCGGTGGTAGAACTCCCGGTAATCCTTGTCCGCGTAATTGTTGGAAAGGTCCAGGTCGCGGTCATGGACCAGGCTATAGGCCATGAGCAGGTAATGCGGTTCGTCCCCGCTCAAGTCGCAAACCGAAGCCGTCCAGAGGGTGATGCTTGCGAAAAGAAACACCGCGATGAAGCCCACCCTTTTTGAAACCGCCGCTTTCTTGGTCCGGGACTTCCGAAGAAGCCAGCTCGAAAAGAGGAATAGATGCAGGATGAGCATCAACCCAAAAAGGATCTCAACTTTTCTTGTCGTGAAATCGTGGGGCGCGGGCAAGGAAAGGCCCACAAACCACGGTCTCCACCAACCCAATACCCACGGAAGATGGGATAACAAAAGGGGCCCGGTGACCTGCTCCATCCTTTCCCCCTTGCAAAGCCGCCAAGCGATGAAAAATTCAATGGATAAAAAAACCAGGAACCCCAGGAGGAAGACATCCATCCAAAGGGCACAAGTCGTATCGACGAAAGCCGGGGGAAGGGGCGAGAACATGAAGGAAGCGATTTCCAGGAGGAATATCCCGATTTGCCAAAATGGAAATTCGGAAGTTTTCATTTCGCGGAGCTTTCCAAACCGATCTTTCGGGCCGTTCCTTCATAAACTTTCAACGTCAACCGGGCGGTCTTTTCCCAAGTGAACAGTCGGGCGCGCGCCAATCCCCTTTGGATGTAACGCCGCCTCAGGGACGGCCTTTCCATCATTTGCTTCACCGCTCCGGCGATTTCCTCCGGGCTTTCGGGGTCCACCAAAAGCGCCGCGGAACCCGCCACTTCGGGCAAGGAGGTGGTTTTGGACGTGATCACGGGGACGCCGCTGGCAAAAGCTTCCAGCACCGGAAGGCCGAAACCCTCCCAAAGGGAGGGATAAAGGAACAAATCGCTTTCGGCGTAAACCTGGCCCAGCATTTCCGGGGGCACCCTTCCGGCCCATTCCAGGTGTTTGCCCAACCCCAGGGCCATCGCTTCCTCCAAGTAACGGGTGCACTTTAATTCCGCTTCATCCATGCCGACGATGACCAGCTGGAAGGATTTCTTCCGGTCCGCCAGCAGCCTGGCCGCCTTCAGGATACGGGTGAGGTTCTTTCGCTCATCCGCGGCCCCATGCACCAGGATTTTGAAAAGCTTGGAGGGCCGGCGGGCCTTCTTGCGGAACAAGCGGCGGTCCACTCCTTCGGGGGTGACGAAAATCCGGGAACGGTCAACGGGCAAGGACCCCAGGATCCGGCTCCTGGAAAACTCCGAAACCGTGAGAAGGGCCCGGGCCCTGGGCGCGGACCGGGGGATGGCCCATTGCTTGTACGCGTAAACCAACCGCTGGCGGAAAGTGGGCCGGGGCCGCACTTCCGAAAGGGGCCGGGTATGCAGGGTGTCGTGGAGGGTCAGCACAAAAGGCAGGTCGCTGAGGGCCGAGGCCGAGTTGTCCGTGTAGTGGAGGAAGTCCACGCCTTTTTCCTGGGCCGCCCGGGGCAAAAGCACTTGTTCGTAATAAGCCGCATTGGAAAAAGGCACGTCCACCCAGTGGAAACGCGGGTTCCCCACGCGGCGTTTCAGGAGGCCGGGGGCGTTGAAAATGAAATAGCGGTTCCGGTGGTCGAGGGAAGCCAGGGCAAGGATCAAGTTGGCGGCGTAGGTTCCCACGCCCCGGCGGTAAGCCAGCCGGGCTTCAATGCCGATGCTCAAGGACCGGGGGGAAGGGGCGCCGCGAAAGGGGCTTTTTTTAGGTTTTGCCTTGGCCAAAAAAGCCTTCCTTGGTCCGGGGGGGCTGGATTAAGAGACGGTAACAAAAACCCTGTTTACCACAGAGACACAGCCTTCAATTCATGTTTATTTTTCCCGATTTTTCAGGTTTTAGCCGTGGCTTCGGGCCTCTGGGTTTGAGTTGGGTTACAGCTATTAAGATTTTTTCGGTTTTTCGGCCCGGTCGGCGAGCATCACGGGGATGCCGTTCTCGATGGGATAACGCCGTTTGCAGGCCGTGCATTCGATGGCGTCGTCCTTCTCACGGACGGCCGACCCGCAGGCGGGGCAAATCAGGATGTTCAGTAGATCCGTGTTCATCACTCTTTCCTCTTTCTGAATCAGGCTTTTATTTTGAGATCCGCTTTCAAGGACATTCTAAATTTCAACCCGGCGATTTTGAATTAGGAATGGGCCGGATTTTCGCCGTGAGGATGATCCCCCCGCCCATTCCCGGAAGCAAAGCTTTTCCGATGGCATCCGTCGCGTTCAAAAGGGCGCGGTTGGCGGCCGTTCCGAAGAACCCGAGGAACCGCTCCAAAACCCCCGGTAATTTCAGGTAATTATAGGTTTCGACCGAAACGCTGTCAAACAAGGCCTCTTGGGCCAGCTTCTTGAGGTCGCCGGGCCCGAAAAAGGAAAGATGGTCGGTTTGGCGGGCTTTCCGGGAAAGGTTGACGAAAGGCAACAAGCGCTTGAAGTAGGACTTGTCGTTGGTGACCGTGACCACCAGCACGCCGCCCGGCTTCAACAACCGTTTGGCTTCCGCGAGGACCTTGGCGGGATCGTAGCAATGGTCGATGGCTTCCTTGATCACGATGCCGTGGGCGGCCATGTCCTGGACCGGGATTTGCTCGGCCACCGCCTGCACGAAGCCCAGGCCGAAACCCCCGATGTCCCGCTGCTTCAATTGTTCGGAAGAAGGCTCGAACCCCAGGTAATTCCAGGCCCGGCCCCGACTTTGCAGGAACGAGGCGAACTCCCCCCGGCCCGCGCCGATATCCAAGAGAAGCGGCCGCCCCTGGAAGGCGCCCGAACCGCGGAAGCCCTTTTCCAGGATCAACTCCACTTTTTCGTCCAGCCGCCGGTAGCGCAGCTTCATCAGGGACGTGAGGGACTTGAGGAACTCATCGTCGTCCCAGTGGGCCTGCAGCGATTTCCATTTTGGGTAGTTTGAATCCGTCATAAGGCCCTTTTCACCGCGGAGTTACGCAGAGTGAACCCAGTGCGGCAAAAACATCGATTTCCAGAAGTAAAACTTCAAGCCGCTTCAAATCCTAAAGTTGTTTCCTCTTTTTCCAAACTCCGGGTTACTCCCCGTAACTCTGTGGTTCCATGGTTACTTCAAAAACGCAAAGCTCCAAAAAACGCAGCTGACAAACAAAAGAATAGCATAGGCCGCGTAAAAGAAGAGCCACAAAGGCTCCAGGAAATAATGCAGCACCGCCAGTGGCATCCATTGGGCGGCGGAGGCTTGGGACGGCTCCTTCTTCCGCGCCTTGTCCAGCGCGCGGTTGATGCGGTCGTAATCCGCGAGCCTCGGCACCAGGAAGGTCTCCACCAGCTTCCGGAAAAGGCCGGGCATGGGCTGGAGGATCTCATGGAAGAAGACTTCCATCTTCCGCGCCCATTCCTCCCCCACCTCCCGGGCCGGCAGGGGCACCAGTTCTGAAATTTTGAGAAAGAGGGCCGTGAGCAGGTTGTCCAGGATCATCTGCAGGGAAAGGCACCACCCGCCGATAATGCCCATAAAGGCGCCCACAACGAAGAAATATAAGTCGGCGCGGCCCGGCTGGAAACCGGCCTCGCCGCTGTGGACGGCCCGCAGGAGGATTCCCGCCAGGCCGGCCAGGCAAAGCCCGAGGCCCAGGCCCAGCCCGATTCCCTTGGCGAACAAGGCGATGTATTTTTTCAATGGGGTTTCCTTGCGGGATTCTTTTATACTGAACATCTTAATGAATTCCCCTACCGATGCCACAACCGAAAAACAGGGTTTCAACGGCCTCGCTGTGGCGGCCTTTGAAAGCCGCATGGCCAAGGAAATGGAGGATCTTATCCTCCGTTACGGCGGCGTCCCCAAAGTGGCGCCTTCCATGCGGGAGGTGCCGCTGGCCGAAAACAAGGAAGCCTTCGCCTTTTTCGACCGCCTCCTGCGGGATGAATTCGACGTGATCGTCTTCCTGACCGGCGTGGGCGCCCGGGCCTTGTTTCAGTCCCTGGAAACCAAATATCCCAAAAGTCTGATCACCAAGGCCTTCAAGCGCTGCAAGCTGGTGGCCCGCAGCCCCAAATCCTCCAAAGCCCTGGCCGACAGCGGCTTCAAGGCGTCCCAGACCGCCCCCGAACCCAACACCTGGCGGGAAGTCCTCTCCCTCCTGGACGACTGGAAGGGCAAGAGGGTGGCGGTGCAGGAATACGGCGTCTCCAACGCGGAATTCCTCGAGGGGTTGAGGCAATCGGGGGCCAAGGACGTGTTAAGCGTTCCCGTCTACCGCTGGGCCCTTCCCGAGGACACCCGGCCCCTGACCCAACTGGTGGAATCCATCCTGAGGGGCGAAGTGGCGGTGGCGCTTTTTACCAGCGGCACCCAGGTCCAAAACGTCTTCCACGTGGCCAAGGGCCTCGGGCGGGAAGACGAGTTGAAAGCCGCCTTTTCCTCCATGGTGGTGGCTTCGGTCGGGACCATGTGCAGTGAGAGCCTGCAAAGCTGCGGCTTGACCGTCGACGTGGAACCCGAGCATCCCAAGATGGGGTTCCTGGTGAAGGAAGCCGCCGAAAAAAGCGCGGAGTTGCGCAAGAAAAAAAACGCGGCGGCCGTCCAGGTCGTTTCCAAGGCCCCCCCCACCCTTCCCGCTTCCGTGCAGGACGGCCTCTTCCTGAAAGCCTGCCGCAAGGAACCCGTGTCCCGCACGCCCCTTTGGATCATGCGGCAGGCCGGACGTTACCTTCCCGAGTACCGCGCCGTTCGGTCCAAGGTCTCCTTTTTGGAGCTTTGCAAGACCCCGGAGCTGGCCGCCGAAGTGACCGTGGCCGCCCAGCAGATCCTGGGCGTGGACGCGGCCATCCTTTTCGCCGATATCCTCTTGATTTCCGAGCCCCTGGGCTTCCAGCTGACCTTCGCCGAAAACGAAGGCCCCGTCATCCACAACCCCTTCCGTTCCAAGGCCGACTTGAAGCGGCTGGAAAAGGTCGACGTCGCTTACGATTTGGGTTACGTGATCAAGGCCGTCCGGATGATCCGGGCCGGCCTTAAGGCCCACATCCCCTTGATCGGCTTTGCCGGCGCGCCTTTCACCCTGGCTTCCTATTTAATCGAAGGCGGCGGTTCCAAGGATTATTTCCATACCCGCTCGGTCATGGGGGACATCCTGGCGTGGGACGAGCTCATGAAACGCCTGGTGGAAGCCACCACGGCTTACTTGAACGCGCAGATCGAGGCCGGCGCCCAGGCCGTCCAATTGTTCGATTCCTGGGTCGGCATCCTCTCCTCGGAGGAGTTCCAACGCCTGGTCGTTCCCTACCTCAAGGCCCTCATCGGGGGCTTGAGGCCCGGCGTCCCGATCATTTATTTCGGCACCCAGACCCAGCCTTTCTTCCCTTATTTGAAGCAGGTCGGCTCCACGGTCATCGGCGTGGATTGGCGCACGCCCCTGGACCAGGCCTGGAAACAGTTGGGCGACGTGGCCATCCAGGGCAACCTGGACCCCAAGCTGCTTTTGACCGATAGGGACACCGTGGAAAGGGAAACCCGGAAGGTCCTCCAACTGGCGGCCGGCAAGCCGGGCCACATCTTCAACCTGGGCCACGGCATCCTGCCCGACACCCCTATCGCTCACGTCGAGCGGGTGTTGGAAATGGTCACCGGCGAGAAGAGCACCGCGCCGTGACGC
>JAICXI010000015.1 GCA_025980505.1 bacterium
CTTTTTGGCCAAATCACCGAATTTGGATTTTCCGGACAGGATATCGCTGCGGTAACCGTCCAAGAGTGCCTTGGTTTTTTCGTCGTCTTGCGGCTCGGCGGACAGGGCCCGGAGCAAAATATGCCGGACTTTAGCCCTCTCCGGCCGATCGTAATGTTTCTTGTTGGCCTCGTAAAAATCCTTTAAATCCGATTCCGTGGCCGTGATCCCTTTTTCATAGGCGGTCGGATCGAAGGAAACGTAATCGGCCTTCAAGTCGCGGCCCAGGAGGGAAGCGTAGTGATCCAGTTCATCGTTGGTGTAAAGGAAGCCCTCCATCAGGATGGACCTTACCTTTTGCATCAGGATTTGCTGGCGCTGGGAGTCCTCGAATTGGGCCACGTTCAATTGATTGGCTTGGAGAATCTGGAAATACCGGTTCTTGTCGAAATGGCCGCTCTCATCCAGGAAATAAGGCATCCGTTGGATCGATCCCGCCAATTCCTCGTTGGAGACGGCGATCCCCAGTTTTTGGGCGGTTTGCTCCAGGATGGCGTCGTCCACCATGCGGTCCAACACCTCCTGTTGGAGGGTGTCCATTTCCTCCTGGGTGGGCCCGTCTTCCTTGGTGCCGTAAAGTTTGTCCAGGGCGGGGCGGTAAACGCTGTTGAAGTCGGCGTAAGTGATTTGAGCGTTGCCTACCTGGGCCACCACATTGGGATCCCGTTGGCCGCTTCCTCCCGTATACTTCATGCCCCAGGCAAAAAAGATGGTTCCGAGGAAAGCCCCCAGCAATATCCAGAGGATCCATTGCATGGTTTTCTTATCGCGAAGGTTGCGCATCATAATCCCGGGCCTCCCAAAAGTGTTTTTCCCCGAAGTCGAAGCAATGAGTCCAGTTCTTGAACGGCAGGCGACCAAAATCGGCGCATTATAGCAAGGACTTCTTGGATAACAACGGATTGAATGGCGTTTCTGCCGTCTTTTTGCGACGATTTTGGGGTGGCGGGCGCTTTTCTTGCGGCTTGGGAGCCTTCATTGCGTTGACAGCCTCCGGCATCGGCATGATATAATCCGTTAAAACCTTTACCCATAAAGAGTCCATGCCCCAAAAGCCTTTCTTTTTCAAGTTTTTACCTCCTTTTGCTGCTTCTTTTATTTTCTTTCTTCCCGCCCTTTCTTTTCCGGACAGTGTCAGTACCACGGGGGAGCAATTTTTGAAAATCCCGGCGGGTGTAAGGGGTGCCGGTATGGGCGGCGCATTTACGGCCGTGGCGGACGATATCACTACGGCCTATTGGAACATCGCGGGCCTGGGTCTCCTCAACCAAATCGAGCTGAACTTCCTTTACGTCAATTATTTCGCCAGCACCACTTACGGGTTTGCGGGATTCGCCTTGCCTTTGCAACCCGGAAGCACGCTGGGTTTGAGCACTTCGTTCGATTTCGTCCCCTCCTTCAACTCCACCAATAACCCGTCCGCCACCCCCGGCAGCGCCAACGACTTCGCCATTGCATTGGGTTACGGCCAGGAGTTTGGGGACAATTTCGCCTTGGGCCTAGGGGGCAAATACATTTCCAGCAACCTGGTGACCTATTCGGCCTCCGGTGAGGCCGTGGATGCCGGCTTGTTGCTCTATACCAAGGACCGGGACTGGACTTTGGGGCTTTCGGTTCAGAATGTCGGGCAAATTTCCAGTTTTTCCCAATACTCCACCCAGGAAAAACTGCCGCTCGACTACCGGGCGGGGCTCGCTTACCGGTTCCAGCCCAAGAATCCGACCCATTTCACCCTTGCGGTGGACGCGGAAAAACCGGTTGACAGCGATCCCATTGTCCATGCGGGGGGGGAAGTCTGGTTAGGGGGCAAGGATGCCTGCGCCGCCCTCCGCGCCGGTTACAGTTTCGACCCCTTGAACCAGGACCTGGGCGGCGGAGTGGGGCTTTCCCTTGGCGCGGGCGTCAGTTGGAGCGGCTTCGAACTCAATTACGCGTTGGTGCCGTTTGGGGTATTGGGTGACACCCATCGGTTTTCCCTCACGGTCCGCTTGGGCGGAGGCGAATCCCCTGCGGCTCCCCAAAAGACCAAGCCCTCGGCGGTGGAGATCCAGCCTGAAATCGCGGATTACAAGACCGGGACCTTGAAGCAGGCCACCTTCGACCTGAAACCGCAGGCCCGCACGGACATCAAGAACTGGAGTCTGGATATCACCGATCCCCAGGGAAATGTGATCCGGACTTACAGCGGCAAGGGCGTGCCGCCGAAACAAATCGCATGGGACGGGAAGGACGGCAACGGCAACGTGGTGGCGGGTGGAATTTTCGCCAATTACAGCTTCCGGACGGTCAATTCCCGCGGACAGCAGGTGGTTGCCAACGAGCCGATTTTCAAGGTGGGGCAGGTTTCCAACCGGGAGGCGGCCATGACGGCGTCCATTTCGGGCGGGCCCGGCGCTTATGCCGCACCGACCATCCCCTCGATGATTCAACCCTTGGGTCTTTCGGGTGTGGTCAAGGTTCCCAGCGTTTCCTTCGCGGATAGAAGTTCGCGGCTGGGGCCGGCTTATTCCAATTACCTGGACCAGGTCGCGCGCTTTATCCGCAAACATCCCAATTGCAGGGTTTACATCGAAGGCCACGCTTATGACGAGGGCACGGAACGGGAAGCGCTGGCCGTTTCCCAGAACCGCGCGGATTCGGTCTTGAGGTATTTGGTGGAAAAGGGGAAAGTTTCTCCGGATAATCTTTATTCGCGCGGCCACGGGGAGTCGGCTCCCTTGGACACCAGCGATACGGAGGAAGCGCGGATGAAGAACCGCCGCGTGGATATCGTGATTTTGACCAAATGATTGAACAGGTGATGCCCGGACGCCCCCATTCCCACGGGGGCCCGGAGGCTGCGACGGGTTCGGCCCGGCTTTCGGGGCGGCCCCAGGGCGCCTTTTGGAAAAATGATTGCGAGGAATGAAAGAAGTGACCCAACGGTTGAACGCCGCCTTCATGGCCCTCTTGCTGGCCGGTTTCCTGGTTTTAAACGGGTGCCGGTTCTTTTCCGATTCCTACGAGTCCGCTTCGTCCATGGACCTGGCCGGACAAAGGGCGGAAGCCATCCAGGCTTATCAAAGTTACCTCCGGAACCATCCGGCGACTTCCTTGGCGCCGAGGATTGAATATCGGATCGCCAAGAATTTCGAAGCCCAATCGGACTACACCAACGCCATCCAATGGTATGAAAAAGTCCTGACCGAATTCCCCCATACGGACGAGGAACTCCACGCGCTCTTGGACCTGGCTTCGCTTTACCACGACAAGATCAAGGACGCCTCCCAGGCCTACGCGTTCAACCAAAGGGCTTTCGCCCGGTACATGGAAAACATCCAGATCCACGACGCGGTCCAAGCCTTGGTGGATGCCCAATACCAGACCGCCACCGCCCTGTTCCTCCAGAAAAACTACAAAGGCACGGTGGTCCTCTTGGACGGCATAGGAAAAACCTATCCCTCCGCCTTCGTTCCTCCCGATGCCTTGGCCAAGGTTGACGCCTTAAAGGACCGGGCGCGCCGCGCGGACGCCATCGCCACGGCCAGCGTGGACCTGATCTTCGTCCGGAACGAGACCGCCTTTAACAAGGCTTATGAGACGGATTTCCCGGTGGTGGATCAAGACGACTCGGTGATCCTGTCGCCGGATGGAAGCCGCATGGCGGAACGGAAGAGGGCCGGCAACGGGGTCGAGTACCTGTACGTCGCCAAGGTTCCCAGCAAGGGAGACCGGGCCCGGTTTTCGCTCCTGCCCCAGACCTTCGGTGCGGAGAAGCCCATTTGGTCCCCGGACGGCCAGAACCTGGTTTATTGGCGGATCCACAAAGGCACGAGGACCTTGGTTAAAACCAACGTGAAAACCCTGGCGACCCAAACCATGTTTTACACGCAAAGCCACAGCCTGGGAATGAATCCCGCCTATCATCCCGCCAGCAATAAAATCGCCTATGTTTATGAAGGGAAAGTCTGCTTGACCAACACCAACGGCCCCTATTACATAACGTTATTGAAAACGGCTCAAAAGCTTGACTATACTGCCGACCTGTCCTGGTCGACCGACGGAACCATGATTCGGTGCCGTCAAAACCCAAAACGCGGGAAACCTTTCGACGACTTGCTGGTTTTGGACGTTTCCGCGGCGAATAATCCATAAAAAGTTGAGAGAACAAAAAGGCGGCTGAAATGAAAAAATGGGGAATCATCCTTTTGGTCTTTTGGGGATGTGGGGGAGCGGCTTGGGCCCAAACCAACGCCACCCAGCAAGCCTTGCTTGAGGCCATCAAGGCCAATCCCAACGACGCAAACGCCCATTTCAACCTGGGCGTGGCTTATATCAACGGGCAACAGTTCGACCAAGCCGTTCCCGAATTCCAAAAGTGCGTCCAGTTGAATCCCGCCGATAACAAGGCCAAGGAACTCCTGGAGCTTTGCGAGGGGATTGAAGAGCGCATCAAGGGAAACGACCCGACCGCAGTCCAGCATTTCCAGGCCGTATTGAAGATCAACCCCGAGAATGCCGATGCCAGGAGGTTCCTGGCCCAATGCTTGTCCAAGGTCTACATGGACGAGAAACAATACGCGCAAGCCGTCACCCAACTAAAGGAAATCATTGGTACGGAACCCAAGAATTTCGGAGCTTGCCAGAACCTCGGGGTGGCCTATTTTCAGATGAAAGATTATAAAAACGCGGTCCTCTATTGGGAAAAGGCGCTGCGCCTCCAAAAGGACGCGCAAACCTACAAGTTCCTCGGCTTCTCCTACTACAACCTGGGTGATTTCAACGACGCGATCAGCAACTACCAAAAATCCATCCAAATGGAATCGGCCAAGGATCCCAAGGACCAGAACGCCCAATCGCTGGGCGAGACCTATTACAACCTTGCCGTTGCCTATAACGACAATGCGGCTTACGACGAGGCGGCCGACGCCTTCGGCCAGGCCTTCAAGCTGAATCCCAGGGACTCCAGCGCGGCCGTCAACCAGGCCAACGCCATCGACGAAGCCGTCAACTCCCACATGGAAAAAGCCAGCAGCCTCCTCTTGAATAACCAATATAGTGACGCCGTGGCCGAGATGCAGAAGGTGTTGAAGTACCAGCCGGACAACAAACAAGCCCAAGATTTTGTCGCCGACGCCAAAACCAAGCTGGATACCGGGGTGGAAAAACACATTTTGGCCGGCAAAGCCTATTATAAGCGCCGGAAAATGGTCGAGGCCTTGAACGAATGGAACCAGGCCCTTGAAATGGATCCGAATAATCAGACCGTTATCAAGGCCATCAATAGTTTAAAAGGGCAGCGTCAGGCCCGGGTGAAGTCCCTGGTCGCGGAAGGCGATTCCTTTTATGCCACGCAGGATTATTCGGACGCCCTGTTGAGTTATAAAAGGGCCGAGGGGGTCGACCCCCGCAGTTCGATGGTGCGGGCCCGGCTGAAAAAGTTAAAGAAAAAGCAATCAAAGGATTTGAACGAGGCGTTCACCAAGGGCATGCATTACTACTCCAAAGGCGACCTCAAGAACGCCCAAAAATACCTGTTGACGGCCAAGCAAGTCGATTCCGGAAACGCGAAGATCGACGATGCCCTGTTCAAGGTCCAAAAGGACATCACCGTCAAGGTGAAGGATTGGGACGCGCAAGGCGTCTCCCTTTTTGAGAAAGGCGACAAGGGGAAGGCCCAACAGAAATTCCAGGCGGTTTTGAAGTACAAGCCGAATGATGAGACGGCCAACGAATATGTGAAAAAAATGACGGGGCAACAGTCCCAGGAGAAAGTTGATGCGGAAAAGTTGAAGACGCTTTATTATGACGGCGTGAATCTTTACATTAACGGCAAGATCCATGAGGCTGTTGAAAAGTGGCAGGAGTGTTTGAAACAGGATCCCGGCAATATCAACGCCAAAAAGAACATTGAGAAAGCCATGGTCAAGCTGCAATCCATTGAAAAATTGAGCCGGGATTGAGGACGACCTTTAGGCGTCGGGACCTTTCGAAGAGGGGCGTTCTCTTCGGCATTTTAAGGCGGGCGTAATTCAGTGGTAGAATGCCAGCTTCCCAAGCTGGACGTCGTGGGTTCGAGTCCCATCGCCCGCTCCATTTTTCCTCAAACCCCAACCTTGTTTGAAACCCCTGCTTCCCGATGTCCCATTTTAAGGGCCTTTTGTTTTATCGCGTTGTTTTGGGGGATCGTCCCCCGGGCCCATGCGCAAGTGACCCTTGACGCCGAAAGGCCTTTTGGTTTGGGGGAAGTCATCATCCTTCCCGGATCCTCGGATTATTTGGGGGACGTTCCCCATGAAACGGAGGCCATCACCGACCCCCTGCCTTACCATTCCCTGGAAGGCATGATAGCCTCCCAAGTGGGCTGGCTGGCTCCCCCCTCGGCCCCGAACTTGGGACTGCACGCTTATGCACCCGGCCTTTTGTTCGATGAGATCCCTTACCCATTTGAATCCTCCTCGATATTGGATTGGTTGCCCGCGGGAACTTCTTTCACGGTCCTCAATTTCCCTTCTTCGGCCTGGTGGGGGCCATCGGCGGCGGCCGGCGCGGTCCAACTGAAAGCTCCCGGCTTAAGCCAAGGGGTGGGGGGGAAATTCTCGGCCTGGGGAGGCGATCCCCTGGCTGTCGGTGGTTATGGGAGTTTTCATTCGCCGTCCCTGGCTTTTTGCGGCGACTACCGGCACTCCACCGGTGGTTCCAAAGGGGTCGAGGATAGCTTTTACGCCGCCTCCAAAATCCAATGGTTTCAGGATGATTCGGCCGGGCTGGAAAGCGGCTTGCTGGGCGCCCAACGGTTTTTGAACGACGACTGGTATTTGGCTTACACGAACTTCCGCCTTTCCATCCTTGATTTTCAAACCCTCCAATTGAAACCCTATTACCAAACCGCCACCTTGGGAGGTCAAAGGCTCCAGGAAGCCGGAGGCCGCTTGGATTACTTGTTCAACATGGCGGGATTGGCCGAAAGCCATTGGGGGATGGGTTGGAGCCGGGATGACTTATCCACGGGCGGCGGGGCTGAAAGCTTCCAGCGGGGGTATTTCCAAAACACGGAATTCTTCGACATCCTGGGTTCGGTGACGGTGGACATGGCGTTCCGCTGGGACTTTTCCAGCAATTCCGCAACCCTTTTCAGCGCCTTGATAGGAGCCCAGTACAACGAAGGCGCTTTTTCCGTGATGGGGGATTACGCCAAGGGAAGGCCCGAGTTTTCAATCCAGGACATCCGGCAATGGGACGCGGGCTTGAGGTATCAAATAGGGGAAGAGTGGAATTTGACGGGAAAATACGTCGGGGAAGAGGCGGGACAGGGCCCTTTGAACGGCGTGAAATGGGGGCTTCAGGCCGACCATCGGTCGGTTTGGGGGGCGGCTTTCAGCGAATTGAAATTTGATTTGGAAGAGGAAGCCCTGGCGGATGGTTCGGGAAATATCGCCTATGACACGGGCGGGAATATAAGCGTGAAGGTCCTGCGATGGTTCCATTTGTGGATGAAAGGGCGTGGGTTTTCCAACACTCCTTTTTACTACGAGATCGGCGGCGATTGTCCCCTGGACGACGGGACAAGGGTTTACGTTTCCGCCGCGAACTTAAGCCAAGGGTCGACCCCCTGGCCGGAGCCTTTGGGGCCTGATGGAAGCGTTTTTTGGGTGGGACTGGAAAGCAAATTTTAGCGCGGGGATCCTCGGGTTAGGGGGATGCGGGCTCCCGCCGATGTGGAATTTCAAAAGAGGGGTTCAAAAGGCCCATTTCGTCGTTCCACGGGGACTTTTCGGAATCTTGGAAGGCCTTTCTTGACCCTCTTGGAACCCCATGTTAGTTTGAACCGATGAAAAAATGGTTTTTCCTACCCTTGGCCCTTTTTTTAGCCGGCCCCTGCCGGGTGATGGCCTTGGACCCCGGAACCAGCGGGGCCGATATCTTGAAGGTGCCCATTGGAGTCCGGCCTACCGCATTAGGCGGGGCTTATTCCGCATTTGGGGATGACGTCTACGTCATCGGGTATAACCCGGCGGGACTGGCGCGGGTTTCCAAGTATAGCGTTGGCCTCGACCACATCGAGGGTCTGGCGGGCGTGGAAGTCGAATCCCTGAGTGTGGCGGTGCCGACCCGGAATGCCGGCAATTTCGGGGGCCAAATCATTTTCCGGCACATGCCGAACATCGAAAACACCTTGGCCACCGACCCGGTGGTTTCGGCCAATGACATTGTTCTCACCGTCGCGGACGCCCAACAGTTCGGCAAGGTCTCGGTAGGCGGCGCTTTTAAGACCATTGTTTCCACCTTGGGGGACAAACAGGCCTTTACCCAGGCCCTCGATGTGGGCTTCAAGATCCAGCTTTGGGAGACCGATTTTGCGGCCGTGGTCCAGAACATCGGGCCGGCGGTGCGCTTTCAACCCGACCCGCAGGGCGAGGATCCCTTGCCCCTGACCTTTCGCCTGGGCATCGCCAAACCCCTCATCGTTTCACCCGCCTCAACCCTGTTGGTCAGTGCCGAGGCCCTCAATGTCCGGGACGAGGGGAACCAAGCTTCGGTGGGCCTGGAATACTGGCACCGCAGCGTCTTGGCCATCCGTGCCGGGTACCGGTTCACCGGCCAAGCCGACCTGAGCGGGGGGTTCTCCGCCGGCGCCGCCCTGCGCTACAGCCTGGGCAAGCTTGAATACGAGATCGGTTACGCCTGGAGGCCCTCCCAGGTGAATTCGGACTTCCTTGCCAGCAACCATGTTTTTGGGCTCCTTTTGTGGTATTAAGCCCCCCTTTCCAATGACAAAAGCTTGACAAGGGTATATCACCTGAATAAACTCTTACCTCTTTCACGCCCTTTTGAACGGGGCCGCATTTTAGGGAGGCATTCATGTACGCTGTGATTCAAGCCGGTGGGAAACAATACCGCGTTAGCGAAGGCGATGTAATTACGGTCAACCGGCTCAAGGGAAACCCCGGGGACCCGATTGAATTCACCCAAGTCGTCTTATTGGAAAACAACGGGCAATTGCGGGTGAAAAAAGCCGAAATCAAGGGCATCAAGGTCACCGGGAAGATCGTGGGTCAAACCCAGGGAAAGAAGATAAGGGTTTTCCGTTATCGCCGCCGGAAAAACACCATGCGGACCAAAGGGTCCCGGCCCAAAATAACGACGGTTTCCATTGAGAAAATTTTAACGGCGTAAGAACTAAAAGGAGTCGAGGTCATGGGTCAACATAAAGCGGGTGGTTCCACCCGAAACGGACGCGATAGTAACAGCCAAAGGCTGGGGATCAAGGCCTTCGGGGGCAATTTCGTGACGGCGGGAAGCATTCTCGTGCGTCAACGCGGGATGCGTTACAAGGCGGGACAAAACGTCGGCGTGGGCAAGGACGACACCCTGTTCGCCAAAGTCCACGGCCTGGTGACTTTCCGGGAGTTCAAAAAGGGACTCAAGATGGTGAGCGTGGAGCAGAAGCAGGCCTGATTTTCTAAACCTTTCCGATAACCTAAAACCCCGCTTTTGAAGCGGGGTTTTTTTGTTTCCGGGACTTTTAGGATCGAGACGAGGATTCGGCATGATCATTGATGAAGTCACCATAACGGTGGAAGCGGGGGCCGGTGGAAACGGATGCCTGAGTTTCCGCCGTGAAAAATACGTGCCCCGCGGGGGGCCGGATGGAGGCGAGGGCGGACGGGGAGGGGACATCTTCCTGGAAGCGCGAACCGACGTCCATACCCTCGTTGATTTCATCTACCAGCCCCTTTTCAGGGCGCGGCACGGGGAGCACGGGAAGGGCAAGAACAAGCACGGGAAGGATTCGGAACCGGTGGTGGTGCGGGTTCCGGTGGGGACCTTGGTGTTCGACCCGGAAAAAAACCTCATCGTCGACATGAATGAAGACGGAATGAAGTTCCTGATCGCCAAGGGCGGGCGCGGTGGAAGGGGAAATACCACTTTCGCCACTTCAACCCAACAGGCACCCCGCCTGGCGGAAAGGGGGGAACCCGGTGAAATAAAGACCATCCGGCTTGAGTTGAAACTGTTGGCCGATGTCGGAATCGTGGGGTTCCCTAACGCCGGGAAATCCACCCTCCTTTCAAGGATCACCCGCGCGCATCCCAAGATCGCCGATTATCCATTCACCACCTTGGAACCCCAGTTGGGCGTGGTCCAACTCTCCGGCGGACGGAGCTTTGTCGTTGCCGACGTGCCGGGCCTCATCGAAGGCGCCAGCCAAGGAAAAGGGCTGGGAGTCCGCTTTTTAAAGCACCTGGAACGGACAAAGCTGCTTTTGCATCTGGTAGAATTAGCCAGCGTGGAAAGGTTCACGGAAATCGAGAAGAGGATCCGGGTCATTAACCGGGAATTGCGGCAGCACAGCGCCAAGTTCCAAAAAACGCCGCAACTCATCGTATTGACCAAGATGGACGCGGTTCCATCCTCCAAGTACGAGTCGTGGGCACGGCGGTTGGAAAAGAAGGGCCAGCCCGTTTTAACGATATCCTCGGTGACGGGCCAGGGTTTAAACTCCCTAATGGAGTCGGTTTGGAAATTGCTTTCGCAGATCCGTGCGGAAGCGGCGGCGCAACCCGTTAAGGCCAAAGAGGTTGTTTACCAGGCTAAACCGAGGTTTGAAATCCAAAAACGCGACGATGGCTTTCATGTTGCCGGCCCGGAGATTAAAAAATGGGTGGCCATGACCCATTTTGAGAGTCGCGATGCCCTGGAACGGTTCCAAAAGATTCTCCAGAGGATGGGCGTGATCAAGGAACTCAGGAAACAGGGTGCCCGGGAGGGCGATACGGTTTTTTGCGAGGGCCAAGAACTGACGTACGAACCCGATATCCTGGACAACGGCCATGGAAAATAAGCGTTCCCCCTATTTATCGTCGGTCCGCCGAGTGGTGGTGAAAATTGGAAGCAGCCTGCTGACGGACAGGGATAAGCGGTGCATCCAAAGCGGGTTCCTGCGGCAGATCTCCCGGCAAGTCCGGTCCCTCCAGGGAAGGGGAATCCAATGCGTCATTGTCACCTCCGGCGCCATCGCGGCGGGGCTGTTCAAGTTGGGGCTAAAAAAAAGGCCGAAGGAAATGTCCGAGCTGCAGGCCTTGGCCGCCATCGGCCAAAGCAATTTGATGCATGAGTATGAAACGGCTTTTAACCGGTCCCAATTGAAAGTGGCTCAAATCCTTTTGACCCGCGAGGACCTTTCGGACCGCCGCCGTTATTCGAACGCCCATAACACGCTGATGCGGCTCTTTGGGCACAAGATCATCCCCGTGGTCAATGAAAACGATACGGTTGCGGTGGAAGAAATTAAATTTGGCGACAATGACACCTTGGGGGTGCTGGTGGCCCATTTGTCCGAGGCGGATTTGCTGGTGATTTTGACCGATACGGAGGGCTTTTACAGCGAGGATCCCCGCACGAATCCCGAGGCGAGACTTCTTTCGGATGTGCTGGAATGGGACGGGCAACTGGCCCAAAGCGCGACTTCCTCCAAATCGTTGGTCGGCACCGGCGGGATGGTGACTAAAATCAAGGCCGCTAAAAACATGATGCAGTCCGGTACACCGATGGTGATCGCCAACGGCCGTAAGAAGAATGTGCTTTTAAAGATCCTGGATTCGGAACCGATCGGAACTTTTTTCCACCCCTCCGTCCATAAGATGAACAGCCGTAAAAAATGGCTGGCTTGGAGCGTGGAACCAAAAGGTGAAATGATGATCGATGACGGC
>JAICXI010000039.1 GCA_025980505.1 bacterium
AAGGCGGCCGGCAGCATGCCCGCGATCAGCGCGAAAGTGGTCATGAGGATGGGCCTTAAGCGCACCCGGCCCGCGGCTTTCAAGGCCTCGTTCCGGGACATGCCCTTTCGCATCATCTGCAGGGTGTAGTCCACCAGCAGGATGGAATTCTTGGTGACCAGGCCCAGCAGCATAATGAGGGCCACCATGCTGAAGATGTTCAACGACAGCGTGGGCACGAACAGCTGGCCGATGAAAAGCGCCAGGAAAGCCCCCACGATGGCCAGGGGGATGGCCAACATGATGGTGAAGGGGATGATGGGCGACTCGTAAAGGCTGGCCAGGATCATGTAGGTGAAAAGCACCGCCAGGCCCACGGCGATGAGCATGCTGACCACCAGGTCCTGCAGGTCCTCGGCCTGGCCCACGAACTTATAAGTCACGCCCGCGGGCAAGGCCATGTCCTTCATGATTTGCCTGGACTTTTCAATGGCGCCCCCCAGGGCGCCGCCCGGCGCCAGCTGGCCCGTGATCATGATGTACCGGGCCCGGTTCTGGCGGTTGATCTGGGCCGGGCCCAGCGCGGTGACGGGCCGGGCCACGTCGGACAGGCGCACCATGTTGTGGTTCTGGTTGGGCACCAGGATGCGGGGGAACTCCTCTTGCAGGTCCCGCTGCTCCTCCCCGAGCCTCACCCGGATGTCGTACTCCTCTCCGTGCTGCCGGAGTTTGGCCGGGACCGCGCCTTCCACCTGGGTCCTTAATTCGGAGCCGGCGTCCACGCCCGAAACGCCCAACGCCTTCATGCGGTCCGGGTCCAGCAGGGCCTGGAACTCGGGTTTGCCGCCGTCGTAGGTGGACTGTACGTCCGCCAGGTCCGTGACACCGCCGATCTTCTCCGCCACCGTCCGGGCGAAGGGGGCCAGGATGGAATAATCGTCGCCCGCCAGGAGCAGGTTGAAGGGCGCTTCGTCGCCGAAATGGCTTGCTTCCGCCACCTGGGGCTGCAGCTCTTCCTTGTAGGGAACCAGTTCCCCGCGCACCCGGGCCATCAACTGGCTGGTGGTGAGGTGGCGGTCCCCGGAGGGCGTCAAGCGGACGTAAAGCCGGCCCTTGTTGACGCTTTGGGCGACGCCGATGGCGTCCTCGCCCCCGATGGAGCCCTCCACCAGCATCACTTCAGGGTGCTTCCGGAGGAGTTGGTCCACTCCGGCCGTCATCTTCTTCATGGCTTCCAGGGAGGTTCCGGGCGCGGACTTCAGGAGCACCGTGAATTCGCCCACGTCCGAGGTCGGGAGGAAGGTGAACTTGATGTGGGGCCCCACGCCGAAAAGGACGGCCAGGAACAGGACCACCGCCGTGGCGATGACCTTGCGCCGGTTGTCCAGGCACCATCCGATCAGGATCCCGTACCTGTCCTCCAGCCAATCCTGGAACCGGCCGAATCCCCGCAGGATCGTCCCCAACACCGGGACGTCCTTGCTGCCCCGGGAGCTTTTCCTGGCCCAATAGGCGGAAAGCATCGGGCCCATGACCATGGACTCGAAAAGGGAGATGGCCATGGCGAAGCACACCGTGAGGCCGAACTGGCGGAAAAATTGGCCCACGATCCCCTTCAGGAAGGCGATGGGCAGGAACACCGCGATGACCACCGAGGAAGTGGCCACCACCGCCAGGGCCACTTCCAGGGTACCCTCCACGGCGGCCTTCTTGGGGTCCGCGCCTTCCTCGATATGGCGCCAGATATTCTCGCGCACCACGATGGCATCGTCGATCAAGAGACCCACGGCCAGGGACAGGGCCAAGAGCGTCATGAGGTTCAAGGTGTAGCCCTGGCTGTTCATGAGGAAGAAGGCGCCCAGCAGCGACACGGGCAGGGCCGTAATGGTGATCAGCGTGGAGCGGAAGCTCCCCAGGAAGAGCAGCACCACCAGGATGGTCAGCAGGATCCCCTCGAAGATGGTGTATTTGACGTCGGTGAGGTTCAGGCGGATGGGCCGGGCCGCGTCCTGCACCAGTTCCAGGCGCGGCGAGCCGGGCCGGGACTGGAGGCTTTCGTTGATGCCCTTCATGCGCTTCAGGCACTCGTCCACCACGGCCACGGTGTTGGCCTTGGACTGCTTGAAGACGCTCAGGATCAGCGCCTGCTTGCCGTTGATGAAGCAGTAACTGTCCGGGTCCTCCACCGTGTCCACGACCCGGCCCAGCTGGTCGACGGTCACGGACACGTCCGAGCCGAAAAAGTTGATGGGGGTCTTGCGGATGCGTTCCAGGTCGTTGTACTCGCCCACCGATCGGAACAAGAGTTCGCTGGGGCCCCGTTCCACCTTGCCCACGGGGATGTTCATGCCGTTCAAGCCGATGCGGTCGGCCACCTGGCCCGCGCTCACGCGGTAGCGGTTGAGCCGGCTGCGGTCCAACTGCACCTGGATCTCCCGTTTCTGGCCGCCCGTGATGTTGACCACGCCCACGCCCGGCACCTCGGAGAGGAGGGGCTTCACCACCTGGTCCGCCAGGTCGTAGGCGTCGGCCGTGGGAAGCTGCGACTGGAGGCTGAAAAGGACCACGGCCTGGTCCGCCGGATCGTAGCGGCGGATGATGGGCTCGTCGATGCCCTTGGGAAGCCGGGGCCGCACGAAGGCCACCCGGTCCCGCACCTGCTGTTCGGCGTCCTTGGCGTCGGTTTCCAGGGTGAACTGGACCCAGACGCTGGAAAAGCCCTCCTGGTTGCCGGAGTTGACTTCCTTCACGCCCTGCAAGGTGGAAAGCTCGTCCTCCAGGGGCTTGGAGATCTGGCTTTCAATCTCCTGCGGCGAGGCGCCCGGATAGGGCACCGTCACGAACACGAAGGGGAAACTCACGTCCGGAAACAGGTCCACACCCAGGGACCGGTAGCCCATCAGGCCCAGCACCATGATCATGATGACCGCGCAACTCATGAAAACGGGACGCTCGATCGATAGTTTTGGAAGATTCATACTTTGATCCCTTTGGCAATTCAACTTTTGCCGTTCATCGCTATTGCCGGCGAATTTTGAATTATTATTAATGGGAACGATGCACTTGGCGTCAGTTTGCAGTTGATTTGACGCCGATCCCCCTCTCCCGCGAGGGGCGAGGGTTGTTGGAAACTGACGCCAAGTGCATCGTTCCGTTATTAATTACGAATTAACGTTAGTTTCGATTTGGACCGCCCCAATCGAAACTTTCAAAAATTTAAAATCCGACATTCAAAATTTAAAATTCACAATTCCTAATTCTCCCAATGCCTTTCATCGGGCGGCGAGCCACCACTGCGCTTTGGCCAGGAGCCCCAGCTTTTCCGCGATCAGGGACAGCCGCCCCAGCCGCGCCAGGGAATATTGGTTTTCAAAGGATAAAAGCTGGAATTGGGTGGTTCGGCCCAGGTCCAACTGCCGCTTTTCCTCGTCGGCGTTTTGCCTCTGGAGCGCCTCGATCTCCGTGGCCATGGCCAGGCGCTTGTCCACGTCGGCCAGCCGGTCCCGGATATCCCGCCAGTCCTGGTCCACCGAAAGCCGCTTGTCCTTCAGGCTCAATACGGAACTTTCATATTCCTTCTTGTACCCCTCCGCGGTACGCGCCGCGGTAAAGACGTCCAGGGGCAGGTTGAATTGGGCGCCCAGAATCCAGGTGGGGTGGTCGGTGCTGAAAGCCGTGGAGTTGGCCGACGGCAAGCGGGGGTCCAGGCCGTTGCCCCTCCAGGAAGCGAAAGCCGTGATGTCGGGGTAGATGTTTTGGTAGGTCTGGTCGTAAGCGGCCTTCTTCTGCCGGGTCTGGGATTCGGTGGCCTGCAGGTCCATCCGGACGGGCGGTTCGGCGGGGATGTCGGCTTTCACCCGGGTCAGCGAATCCTCCAGCGTCTCCAGTTGCTCGGGCACGTCCCCCGCAGCCGCGTTCCGGAAGCTGTTGAAATTCAGGCGCGCCGAGCGTTCGCGGTCCGAGGCCATTTGAAGGTCCAGTTCCGCCTGTTTGACCGCGGCCTCGGCCTGCAAGGCGTCGGGCGGGTCGGCCAGGTTGCGGGCCACCCGGCGCTTGGTCCATTCCCAGATCCTTTGGCTGCGGTCCAAGGTGTCCTTGCGGATATCCACTTCCTGGCGGGCCAGGGCCAGGCCCCAATAGGCGGTCTTGGCGCCGAAAAGCACGCCCTCCCTTTGGAAAACGGAAAGCTTTTGCAGGGATTCGAACCCGTACTGCACGCTTTTCACGCCGGCGCCGGTTTGCGCCCCCTCGAAGTCCTTGAAAAGGGGAACGGACAGGGAAACCACGGGCGAAATCTGGTAATAGGAGCTTAAGAACGCCGAGGAGTTCCCGCCGAAGTAGCTTAAAAGTTGGGGCGAGTACTTCAAGTTGATGTCGTTGAAGGCGTAGCCCACGGCCAAGGTGGGCCCGAAGGGCAGCTTGTCGACGATGGAAACGCCCGCCGAATCCGCCAGGGTCTGGTCCGTGGCCAGGACCGTGGATTGCTGGGACTGGTCGTCCAAGTGGCTGTAGGACGCCGTCAAGAAGGGGGAGTAAACCAGGTCCTGTTGATGGGATTGTTTTTCATATCCTTCGGCGGCGGCCTGGCAGGACTGGTAATCGGCGCTGCGGCCTTGAACCTCGTTCAAATAATCCTGCAGGGTCAGGCTGTTCTGGGCGAAGACCATGCCCGCCGCCAGCCAGAGACCCACCCCACCGATGAAGCGCTTTCCCATGACCTTCACCTCTTTTCTCTCCCCTTGAATCGCCCTTCGAAAACCCTTATCGGGCCCCGGCCTTGTGCTTCTCGCGCATTTTCGCGCCCCAGGCCTTCCAGTCCTCCAAGGTCCAGTTTTGGTAGTCCGGCTCGGCCCAATCGCCGGCGTCGGCCCAATCCTTCCAATCCTTCTCGGACCACTTCTTCCATTCCATGCCCCAGCGGATCCAATCGTTGAGTTCCCCCGGCAGCCCACCGCCCACCTGGCGGGGCATGACCAGGCCGAGCACGGCCGAGGCCACGGCCACCAGGCCGCCGATGAGGAGCCCTCCCAGCACGAATATCACCAGCAGCGTGGTGCCCAATCCCTGGCCGTGGGACATCACGATCCAGGGAAAACCCAGGGCCAGGGCCACCCCCCCCAGGACCCCCGTTACCGCGATAAGCGACCCCTCCCCGAACAAGACATTGGCGTGGATTTTTTCCGGTCTCTTCATTTCGTCAGCCATGCGATCCCCCTTGCGAAGTCCGTCCCGTCCTTAACGGTCCGGTGGATGGCGGCGGCCCAGGGCTTCCCTCAAGGCCCGGAGTGCGTAACGGCACCGGCTTCCCGCGGTGTTCAGGGAAATCTGCAGGGCTTCCCCGATCTCCTTGAACGAAAGCCCCAGGTAATATTTCATCCGGATCACCGTGCGCTGGGCCTCGGGCAGCCGGAGCAGGGCCTGCTCCAGGTGCGCCGGGTCCAGCGTCTCCCAGTGCTCCGGTTCCGGGTTTTCGGGAACCGCCGGTTCCGCCACTTCCTCCAGGGAAAGGTTCCACCTCCCCCGGGTCCGCCGCTTGAGCGAATTCAACCAGACCGACCGGGCCGCGTAAGCCGCCGGGTTCCCGACGGACAGTTGGTCCCGCTTTTCCCACAGGAGGGCCAGGGTTTCCTGCACCACGTCCTCCGCTTCCTCCCGGTTTTCCAGCACCCGGTGGGCCAGCTTCAGCCACAGCCCCCGGTTTTCCGAGACGAAAGCCTGGAAAGCTTCCCCTTGTGGAAAATCGTTCATGGCCTGGTTTCAACCTCGCTCGTTAAGAAGGATCCACGCCAGGTCCTTTTTGTTTATTCTCCCGGAAAAAATCCGCGGCTTATCTTACGGCCGTCATAAAACGGCGTCTTTTCCACGGTGTTTCACTTTGTAACAAAAAGTAACCGCCCTTCTTCCCGGGGCCCCCTCAGGCCTCCTTGAACCGCATGGCGTAGGTCCGCGCCAGGGTCCGCACGAAGGTTTCCTTGTCCCCGATCAGGGGGCTGATGTCCCCCACCATGATCTGGTGCCAGCAGTAATGCATGAGGCTGGCGAAAAACTGGAAAAAGAGCAGGCGGACTTCCTTTTCCGGTTTGGGACACCGCGCCATGGGGGCCAGGACCTCCTGCACGATGGTACCGATCTGCTCGGTGATGAAATGAAGGTAGAATTTCCTCATTTCGGCGCTTTTCATGGTTTCACTCAGCAGGATGCGCATCAGTTCCTGTTGGTCGCGCCGGGCCATGTCTTCGATCATCCCTTTGCCCATCAAGTAAAGGCACTCCTCCAGGTCCGCCGCGCCCTTCAGGACCTGGACCACCGCGAGCTTCGCGTCGCTGTGGGACCGGAAGATCTCCCTCAGGACCGCGTCTTTGCTCTTGAAATAATGGTACAAGGTGGCCTTGGTGACCCGGCAGGCCTTGGCGACTTGCGACATGCTGGTTTCCTTCACGCCCTTGGCGGCGAAAAGCCGCCGCGCTTGGGCAAGGAGACGGAGCCGCTGGTCCGTGTGCTTTTGTTCGTTCAATGTCTTGGCCATGGATGCCCGCCGATTTTTCTCCCCGAAAGGAAGGCGCGCCGGCAAGGCGCAATCCCCTTCGGAACATGGATTTTGGAAATGAGCGGATTAACCTACCAACCGGTCGGTTAATTGTCAATGATGGAAACCGGCCTTTTTCACTTTGGGAAAACGGCCAGCCGGAAAAGATGCTTCTCTTCCACGATCCCGGCAACTTTTGCGGAAAGGCCTCCGTCAAATTCAGGTAATATAAATCCGCTGTTTTGACCACTGAAGGAGGGTTCTCATGAAAAAGTTTTTGGTGATGGTGATGGCGTTGTTTTTCGTGACCGCGACTTCCGGCTTGGTCTTGGCCCAAGGCAACTCGGCCTCGACCCCGGTGAAGAAAGTCCACAAAGCCCATAAGGCCAAGAAGAAACACCACAGCAAGAAAAAGGTCGCTTCAAAGGTGGCAACCCCGGCCGCCCAGTAATCCTCGATTCGAAGGTCGCGCAAAGGGCCCGGCTGGAAGCCGGGCCTTTTTTATTTCCCCTCACCCCTTTCCCGGGGAACGATCCCAGCCTGCGCGGGAAGCCTTATTTGTCCCAATCCTCTTCCATTTTCCCCCTCCAGGTTAAAAAGGCCTATAATTCTCCATGATTTACCGGCCTCTTCCCATATTGACACCCTCGGAAGGCCGGGGTAAAACAACTAACCTTCTGGCGCCAACCGCAGACGGCGACCGGGGGCCAAAACTTCTTCGAAGAGTGGACAGATGAAAAAACGTTCCTTCGGCGCCTCCCTTCCAAAAGCATTCGGGTTCTGGCTGTTTTTGCTGGCGGCCTTTTCCCCCCTTTTAAACGGCTGCTTCATTAAATCCATCGCCATTAATTCGGTGGCGGACGGCCTGGCCGGCCAGGGGGACACCTGGTCCTCCGACAACGATCCCCAACTCATCCGGGACGCGGTTCCCTTCAGCCTGAAATTCATGGAATCGATCCTGGCGGCCACCCCCCGCCACGTGGGCCTTCTGACCACCCTGGCCCAGAGCTTCACCGAATACGGCTATGCCTTCATTCAGTCCGACGCCTTCTACCAGGACGACCGGGATTACGAAAAGACGAAGGAACTGAACCACCGGGCCAAGAACCTTTATGTGCGGGCCCGCGACTACGGCTTGCGCGGCCTGGACGTGCGCCACGACCATTTCAGCGACCTCCTGCGCAAGGACCCCAAGGCCGCCGTGGTCAAGGCCAACAAGGACGACTTGGACCTCCTTTACTGGACCGGCCTTTCCTGGATGGCCGCCATCGCCATCGGCAAGGACGACCCCGAGCTGGTCTCCGACGTTCCCCAGGCCGAGGCCCTCATTTACCGAGCCTATGAGCTGAACCCGGACTACGACCACGGCGCCCTCCACGATTTTCTGATCACTTATGAGGGAGGCAAACCCGCCATGATGGGCGGCTCGGCGAAGAAGGCCAAAGAGCACTTCGATCGGGCCTTGGAACTGAACCACGGCCAAAGCGCCTCCACTTACGTGAATTACGCCGAAGCCGTGGATGAGAAGGAGCAAAACCGCGAAGAGTTCGAGGATATGCTCAACAAGGCCCTGGCCATCGACCCGGACAAGAATCCACCCACCCGGCTGGTCAACCTGATCACGCAAAAAAGGGCCCGGTGGCTTTTGGCCCACGAAGACACGTTGTTCGCTCAGTAAAAAACACAAGGGGGAAGCCGATGCCTCAATCCATCAAGAAAGCCGTCCTGGGCCTGGGAGTCCTGCTCCTGGCAGCCGTCCTTCCGGCGGCGGGTTTGAACGCGCAAGAAGGAAATCTCCTCACCCTCAAGCTGGGAACCCTGGCCCCGGAGCATTCCTCCTGGGACAACATCCTGCGGGATATGGGCGAACAATGGCGCAAGGCCGGCGTGAAGCTGCAGGTTTACGGCAACGGCGTCCTGGGGGACGAGCCGGACATCGTCAATAAAATGCGCATCGGCCAGATCCAGGTGGGCGTGGTGACGGTGGTGGGATTGTCCAAGATCGACAAAGCCGTGGAAGTGCTCTCCATCCCCATGTTGTACAGGGACTACGCCGAGAGCGATTACGTGCGTTCCAAGATGCAGCCCCTCCTGGAAAAGAGGCTGGAAGCCAAGGGTTTCAAGGTCCTGAACTGGGGGGAAGCGGGTTGGGTTTATTTCTTCGGCAAGACCCCCATCCTGACGCCCGATGACCTGAAGAAAATGAAGCTCTTCATCTGGGGCGACGACCCGGACACCCTGAATATCTGGCAGTCGGCGGGCTATTCCCCCATCCCCTTGTCCGCCACCGACATCCTTCCCAACCTGCAGACCGGCCTGATCAACTGCTTCGACACTACCCCCATCGCGGCCCTGTCCTTCCAGTGGTTCGCCCTGGCCCGCCACATGACCAACATGAAATGGTGCCCCTTGGTGGGGGCCACCGTCATCACCACCAAGGCCTGGAACAAGATCCCCCCGGCCTCCCGCCCCGCCATCCTGAAGGCCGCGGCCGCCGCGGGCAAGGGTTTCCGCAGCGACATCCGCCAGAACAGCGACAAGGCCATCGAGGTCATGAAAGAAAAGGGTTTGGTGGTACACGACGTCACAGCCAGCCAGTACACCCAATGGGAGAAGCTCTTTGAGAGCGTCTATCCCCAGATCTCGGGCAAGGTCGTCCCCGCCGACATCATGCAGATGGCCGTCAAATACCGCGATGAGTACCGCGCCAAACACAAGGCGGCCGCCCAAGAATGACGCGCCGGAAAAGAAGGGGAAAAAACCAATCCCAGCCCCCGCGTCCAGCGGACCCGGTGCGTGAGAGCATGGCCCTGGAAGGCAATCCCGGGGAAGCCCCCACGACCCCCGCTTTCTGGCATCCGTGGGAAAACCTCCTTTTAACCTTCTTCTTTTGCTTCATGATGGTCCTGCCCTTGTTGGACATCCTGGGGCGCAAGCTGAACCCGTTGGTTTCCTTTATTCCCGCCAACATCGTGCCGGGCTCCATGAACCTCGTCCAGCATACGGTGCTGGCGGTCATGATGTTCGGCGGGGCCATCGCGGCGCGGGAAGG
>JAICXI010000272.1 GCA_025980505.1 bacterium
CGTTCGCCCGACATGACGCGCTGGCTGGTGGAATTCCAGGCCGCCGACCAGAAGGCGGTGCGCCGCGTGGGTGGAACGGGCCCCCTGCCGCCCTTTATCGCATGGGACGGCATGGACGAAAGCGGCCGGATGGTCGGGGAAGGGAAGTACCGCGTGGTCCTGAAGACCTTCAACGGCCGGAACGAAATGCTGTCCGACGATTCCGACACGGTGGAGATCATCTCGCCCCGGTCCCATTTCGGAATCGAAACGGCCGGGACTTATTTCTCGACGGCGGGCCGCAAAGGACGGGGGGAGATCGCCTTCAAGGTGAACGCGGGGGGGTCCCGGGACGTGGCCAGCTGGGATTTCGAAATCAGCGACGCTTCCGACGACAAGGTGATTTACGAGACCCAGGGCCAAAACCGCCTTCCCCGCAGCCTCAAGTGGAACGGCAAAAACACCGAACGGAAAACGGCTCCCGACGGCACTTACCTGTGCCTCTTGACGGCCCAGGACAAGGCCGGCAATTCGTTGAAATCGGACGCAGCCCGGATCGTCATCAGTAATGCGCCGCCGGAAGTCAGCCTTTCGCCCGAAAAAAGGCTGGTGGATTTCAGCGGGGGCCAGGCGGCGCATTTCGGCTTGTTGGCGGCCGACCGGGTGGGCATCGAAAATTGGAAACTATCGGTGAAATCCGCCGACGGCAAGTTGGTGAAGGAATTCACGAGCCGGGGCGATCCGCCCAAGGCCTTGGATTGGGACGGTTCGACGGACCAGGGAAAGCCGGTGGACCCGGGCAGTTTCGTCAGCCTGGTTTTTGCGGCTTGGGACAAGGCGGGGAATTCCTCCGAAACCGATCCCATCCCGGTGCAGGTGGATTACCGGCCCGCCGCGGCGCAGGAACAAATGACGCTCAACCTGACCACGGTTTATTTCGAGCCCGGCAGTTCGGAATTGAGCGAGGCCGGCAAAAAGGAACTGCAGACGGCCTCAGCTTCCATCAAGCCCTACCTCAACAAAAGCACCCTGGTGGTCAAGGGTTACGCGGCTTCCGATGAGACCGGCGACCTGCTGTGGCTTTCCCACGGACGGGCCGAAGCCGTGAAAAAATTCATGGAACAGTCCCTGGGCGTCCCGGACAACTCCGTTTACGCGGTGGGCTATGCGGACCTGAAGGAAAAGTCGAGCGCCACGCCCGCTGCGGGCCAGTCCCAGCGCCGGGCCATCATCACCCTTACCACCCAATCCGCGAATTGAGCATGGATCCCGCCAGGAACCCTCTCGGGCGGCCGGGTTCTTGGTTTAGCCGGGCTCCAACGAATTTTAGGCCCCTTTGGGAGGGCCGTGCGTCATAACTTCAAGTGAAGGAATCGCGGGTTGAAAATCGAAGGAGGATGGTATGAAACTTAAAAAAACAACGTGGGTTTTGGGCCTTGCCGCTTGGATGGGACTTATTCAAGGAGCCCTTGCCTACGACGCCAATATGGGGCAGGCGCCGACTCCCACTCCCGTGCCCGAGCCCACCGCAACGCCGACGGCCTCCATTTCCCTTTACCCAATTCCGGCGGGCAGGATCCGCCATCACCGGCAGCGGAAACAAAAGCCCACTCCCGTTCCAACCGCGGTCCCGACTCCGGTGAGGGGCGTATCCCAATGGTCGGCCGGCCCTCTTCCGCAATGACCCGGGCGGCCGGGGAGGCCGATTTCAACACCTTGGAATGGCCATTCATTTCCCACTTTAACATTCAAATTTTGTAAAATGTGCCCTGGTCAGTGATTTCTCCGCCGGGGGATGCCCCAATCCATGAAAACCGTCTTCCTCGTAATCCTGCTGGCTGCCGCCGGCTACGGATTGAACCAATACCTTACCCAGTCTAAAGACCAGACCCTCGCCGATAAAAACATCATCCATTTGACGCTTTGGAACATGCCTCCCAAGTCCCTGCCCCTCGACCGCCAGATCTGGGAAGAGACCGTGGCCCACTTTGAGCAAGCCAACCCGCAGATCAAGATTGAAGGCGTGGAAAGGGAATACCAGCCCGAGGAATTCGTCACGGTCATGGCGGGCGGCAAGGGCCCGGATGTGGTGAAGGTGTGGGTGGGGGCGATCCAAACCCTGGCCAACTTGGGTTTCTTGGAGCCCATGGACAGTTGGATGCAGAACTGGGGCCAGAAGGATTTCATCAAACCGGTCCTGATGGACTCCACCAAAGTGGGCGACTTGCATTACGGTGTCCCGGCCGACAGCTTTTTCCTCTTCCTCCTTTACCGGAAGGATCTATTCGCCAAGGCCGGACTCAACCCTGAAAATCCACCGGCCACCTGGGACGACCTGGCCAACGACGCGAAAATCCTGACCCACCGCGTAAGGGGCCAATATGGGCTGGGGCTGGTGCCCAAAACCTGGTATTTCCAGGATTTTGTTTGGCAGGCGGGCGGGGAAATGGTGCGTCTCGACGCCGCCGGAAAGGCCCGGGCCGCCTTCGGGGAGGCCCCGGCCGTGGCCGCCTTGAAGTTCTGGAAGGATCTCCGGTTCAAGTACGACGTGCTGCAGCCCGACGTCCTCATGTCCGAACCCGAACTGCTGCACCTTTTCGCCCTGGGAAAGGTGGCCATGATCCTGGGAACCGAGAACGAGCTTCCGGCCCTGGTCACCCGTTACAAGATCGACCCCCAATCCTTCGGCATCGCGCCGTTGCCGGCCGGGCCTGCGGGCCATGCGGCCCATTTGAGCGGGGATGTTTACGTGATCAACGCTGCCGACACGGCGGAAAAGAAGGCCGCCGCCTGGAAATGGATCGCCTTTGAACTGGACCCCTTGAACCAGATCTGGAAATGGAACCGCATGCATGACCTGAAAATGGTCATTTTCCCCGGTGCCTTCAGCTCGGCCGTGCAGGTTGCCAACGTCCCCGAGTTCAAGCGCGTGCAGGACGCCATCGATACGGCCCGGGTGGAGCCCCACGTGAACGGCTGGCCACAAGTGCGGGACCTCCTGGACGAATCACCCCTTCAGGAAGTGCTGCTGCAAGCGGACGCGGACCCCCAAGCGCTTTTAACGACTTACGCCCGGGAAGTGGACCGGGAGATACTCTCCCAGCGGGCCGGAGTTGCGCCATGAAAACAAAACAACAGCCGTCCTGGGTGCCTTTGTGTCGGGGTGGTGAAATGGGTTCGGAGGGAGGCGCCCATGGCTGATTTCAAGCCCTTTTCCATCTACGATGATGACGAGGAAAAAAGGAAAAGATCCATCAACCCCAACGAGGGCGATGAGTCGGCCGACTTGGGCCTGGAGATCGAGGATGCGGCCACCCACGCGGACGAGAAGACCCGCACGGAATTGATGAAGCAGTTGGGCCTGGGGCAAGGCCCCGAAACCCATCCGTCGGCGCCGGTCGCGCCAACTCCGGTTCCGCATTCGGACGCGTTGGACCAAACGCCTTTCCTGCAGGGCCAGTCCAAGGAGACCGTGGAGGAACGCGCCAAGGAACTGATCCGGCACCGGGAAGCCACGGGTAAAGTAAGGGACCGGCGGAAAACCGCCTCCATTTTCGACAAGCCCATTGAGCCGGACAAACCCATCCGCCCGGGCAAGTCGGGTTGGCACCCCTTGAGCTACCGGGCCCAGGCTTTTTGGTTCCTTTTCCCGGCCCTGGTTTTCTTCGGGCTTTTTTACCTTTATCCCACCATTCAGGGCTTCCAGGTAAGCCTCACCCATTACAGCCCCCTGGGACAAAGCGTGGGGGTTGGGTGGGATAACTACAACCGGGCCTTCCAG
>JAICXI010000170.1 GCA_025980505.1 bacterium
AGACGTCGTACACTTCCCGCGCCACCGTGGGGATGGTGCAGGGGGGCTTGCCCGCCTCGAAGAGGGTCATGCCGTGCTCGCTGCGGGTCAGGACCACCGACCGGCAGCCCAGTTTCTTCATGACCTTGAAGCCGATGGTTTCGAAGGTCTCGCCCACCGCCTCCGGACCCAAGGCCTCGGTGACTTCCTTCATGTTGGGCTTCATGACCGTCACGCCCTTGAACTCGAAAAAGTTGTGGAACTTGGGGTCCACGGTGACGATCTTTTTTTTGGCCCTGGCGTAAGCCACGACCTTGCGGATGACCTTGGCGGTCAGCAGGCCCTTGTTATAGTCCTCGAAAATGACCCCGTCCGCGTCCCGGATGGCCAGGAGGGCCTTTTCAATGACCTGGTTTTGCTGCTTGTCGGACAGGGCGGATTTCACTTCCCGGTCGATGCGGACCACTTGCTGGGTGTGCGCGATGACGCGGGTTTTTTCCGTGGTGGGCCGGTCGGACAGGGCCAAGACGCCCCGCGTGTCAACGCCGCGGTGCTTGAGTTCGCGGATCAGTTCCTTGCCGGCGTTGTCCTTGCCCGTGGTGCCGATGATGCCGGCCCGGCCGCCCAGGGCCGTGATGTTGGCGGCCACGTTGGCGGCGCCGCCGGGCATCTTCGTGTCCTTTTCGTTGATCTCGACCACCGGGATGGGCGCCTCGGGGGAGATGCGGGCCACCGCGCCCTTGATGTAGACGTCCAGCATGAGGTCGCCGATCACCACGACCTTCTTGTTTTGCATGGAACCGACCAGGGCCAGCAATTCGCTCTTGTCGATCTTGGCGAGGATGGATTGTTGGTTCAATGGATGCTCCGGAAAGACGGCCGCCAGCGGTCGGCCGTCAGCAGTTAGTCGAAAACAAAAAGCGGAAAAACATAAGGCCCGGGCGGCCGACCCCTAACGGCCCCAAGCCGGTTTCAAGGGAACATCGCGGATTCGATGAGTTCACAGAAGATATGCCCCATCATCATGTGGCATTCCTGGATGCGGTCCGTGGCCGAGGCCGGCACGACAATGGCCACGTCCACTTCCTTGGCGATCTTGCCGCCGTCCCGCCCCAGCAACCCGATGGTATGGACCTTGTTCTTCTTGGCCGCCATCACGCCCTTCAGGACGTTCTCCGAATTGCCCGAGGTGGAAAGTCCCACCGCCACGTCGCCCTCGACGCACAGGCCCTCGATTTGGTGGGAATAAATCTGGTCGTAGCCGTAATCGTTGCCCAGGGCCGTCAGGGTGGAGGTGTTGGTGTGAAGCGCCAGGGACATCAGGGCCCGGCGGCGCTTCAGGTAGTCGCCCACCAGTTCGGCCGCGATGTGCTGGGCGTCGGCCGCGCTGCCGCCGTTGCCGAACCACACGGACTTGTGGCCGGTCTTGTAGGCGCGGACGAGGATTTCACCCGCCTCCTCGATCTGGGGCAGGCACTTGTTCAATAGGTTTTGTTTGACCTGGATGCTTTCTTCAATGCGGCCACGGATTTTCTCGATCATGACTTTCTCCTTGCGAATCGCCGGCACAATACCAAGAGACGGCAACAAAAACCCCATTGACCCCGGAGACCCAAAGACGCGGTTTTAAATTCGTGTTTATTTTCCAGGTTTCAATCCCGTCTTCGCGCCCCTGTGGTTGAGTCTTGTTCCAACTTCCAAAGTCCCAAGGCAATCTTGCGCCCCAAAGGTTCCGCGGAAATCACGGGGCCGCCGTCGCCGTTAAAAAAATCCGGTTTCAGGATTTTCCGGAAGTCAAAAGGAATGCGGGCACATTTTAACGTCCCCCCGGCCCTTGCGCCACTTGAAAGAGGCCGGTTCGGGGCTTGATGCAACCCGTCCCGCCCATAATAATGGCCCGTGCCCAAAACCGCCCCCCATCCCCGGTTCCAAGCGCGCCCCTGGTTTTTCGCCGGGCTCGGCGCGCTCTTCCTGTTGCGCCTGGCCTACGGCCTTTGCTCGGAAATCTGGTTCATCGACCAGCGGCAGATCTACCTCATCGGCTTGAAATTTTACTGCACGGGGTCCTGGCCTTATTTCGGGGCGGACGTGGCGCCCCATATCCAGTTGCCCGGCGCCCTTCAGGGACTGGCGGTGGGCCTTCCCCTTTACCTTTGTCCCCTTCCCGAGGCGCCTTATATCCTCCTGAACCTGCTTTCTTTCGCCGGCCTCGCTTTCTTCGCCTGGTACTGTTCCCGGCGTCTCCCGGGCTTCCCCCGATGGCTTCTTTACGCCTGGCTTTTAACCGCGCCCTGGGCCTTGGCCTGGTCGACCAACATCGACAATGACTCCTACGTGATTTTCGGGAGCTGCCTTTTCTTCGCCGGGTTCCTCGAAGCCGTCCCCGCCTTGGGCCTGGGCCTCATCCCCGCCCGGCTCGCCAACTTCATGATGGGCTTCGGGCTTTTTTGGAACGCCCAATTCCATATGTCCTACGTGGTCCTCATCCCCTTCGTCCTTTACGCGGTTTATTCCCAGGCCTCCTCGTTTCGGTTCAAGCCGAAACCCCTCTTCCCCCGGATTTCCGCTTTGGCCCTCGGCTGTTTTTCCACCGGTCTCTTCACCCTCCCCACCTTCCTCCATTACGGGCTTTCCCAAGGCACGGGGGGGGCGGCCAACGCCGTCGCCTTCAACCCGGAAAACTTCCTGGGCTTCTTCACCGTGCTGGCCCGGTTTTTATCCCTGGCGAGCTGCGAGATCCCCCGCTTCATCGGGGCGCACACGGCCGATCGGTTGGAATTTTTAAGGGAGAACGGGTGGCTGGCGCCTTTCGCGGTCGTCGCGGGGGCCTTGGGGATTGTCCAGGCCTTAGCGCTACTGGCGGGCTGGTTCCGGCGGAAACACCCGCAAAAAGATTGGCCTTCCGTGAAAAGACTCGCCCTGGCGACTTTCCTGCTGATTTACGGGAGCTTTCTTTTCGCCATCAAGGCCCCCGCCGCCCATACTTATTACCTGACCTTGCCCATCGCCATGCTGTACGGTTTTTACGTCTTCAGCCCCTGGGTTTCGAAGAAATGGTTCCTGAACCTGGCGAAAGTGCTGGTGGTTTGCAACATCCTTTTCCAGGCGGGCCTGGCGGCCCACAACTTCAAGGCCAAGTCCCTCTACAAGGACCGCGCCTTGTTCGTCACGGCCATCCAGCAGAAGGACTACCACCTGCTCGGCGAGCGGCGGCCGGATACGCTTTATTAAAAGCTTCGAGGCCGGTTTCGAGGCCTCGTCCGAGGCCCCCCGGCCGTTCCCACTCCTCCCGGAAAGGCCCGAAGCCGGGCTTCCGGCCTTTTCCTTCTCCCGAAGGACCCTTTGAAACTCAGGGCACCGGAATAATTTCGGGAAAAAGGCCTCGGAAAAGGTTTCCGCGCTTTCCTCCGACAAATGCATGCCGTCATAGGTAATCGCGGAACAAAGGGGACAGGCTGGCCCCTTTTTCTTCGGATCCTCCGCTTTTTTCATGGAGAAACAGCCGAACGGCCCTTGAATTCCCTGAGCAACCCCGCCGCGGTCAAGTGGTTCAGCGGGAACTCCAGCAGCACGTGCGTGAAACTGAGGAAGAACAGCCACTTGATCCCCGCCGAATAGTCATAGGCGTAGATCCCCAGGGAGGCCAGCCAGGCCAGCACCACGGCCGCCATCCGGCCCCGCGGCACCTCGTGCCAGCGGATCACGGAGGTTTTCGAGAACCAGTTGAGGTAGTGGTAGGTATAGGCGAAGGCGATAAAGGACATGAGGGCCAGCGCCGCCGGGTTCCGGTAAAGGAAGACGTTGACGGCGTCCACCGAATCCGTCCGGGACCCCGCGGCGAGGCCCTGAAGCCCCAGGCTTTTGGCCACGAAATAATTGACCCCGATGAAGGGGTTGGAAGCCCGTCCGTCGCCCTGGAAGGTCCCGTAATTGTCCCGCACGTAGTCGCCCACCTGGTACCCGGAGTGGGCGGGATGGAAGAAGAGGAACGATCCGCCGACAGCCGCGAAAACCGCCAACGACAGCGCGCCGGAAAGGCTTTTTCCCCTCAGCGCCCCGGCCAGGATGAAAAAGGCCGTGAAGAGGAACACGTGGACCAAGGTGGGCATCAACAATCCGAAGAAGGGCCCCACCCCGGCGGAGCCGGCGAACAGGAAAGCCGCCAAGGCCGCCACCCCCGCCCCCAGGTACCGGGCCAGGGGCTTTTCAAAAAAGGCGAAAAAGAACGCCGCGATAAAGGCAAAACTAGTCAAGCCCGCCAGGACCCCGCCCGCCGATCCTCCCAGATAGCAGGCCGTGATCAGGACGCTGGTCCCCAGCAAAACCCAATAATCGTACCGGCCCCGGGTGTAATAGTTGCGGTCGTGCAGCCACGAGATTTCCGTCAGGTAATGCAGCGGGCCCAGGACCGCGTAAACGAAAAGGAACAACTCGAAGGGACGGGCGTAAGCCAGGGCGGCCGACAGTGCCATGAGGCCCATGTTGAGGTAGTTCACCTGGTCGGGATTCAGTTTGAGGGACATAAGGCCCAACTCATTCGTTTCAAGCGGCGGATTTGAAAACCACGGGACCGGGCCCGGCCCCCCAACCGCCCGGATTTTTCAAGGCGACAGCCGGGAAGTGAACTTGTCGCCCTCACCGGGCACCTGGGGCACGGAGGCGTTCAACAGGGTCACCTCGATACTTCCGATCACGATGCCGCTCTTGATCAGGATCGGGATGTGCCGCTGGTCCGCGGTGACCCACAGATCGATGTCCTCCTTGTTGCGGAAGACGGTATCGTGTTTCACGAAGGGCTTGATCCGGTAGCATTCGAAGGTGCCGGCCGGCACCGTAATCCTCTCCTTGCCCAACACCCGGATGATCAGCTTGTAGTTCTTCCCGCCCGAGGAGGTGGGGATGGCGAACTTCAGCCCTTCCTTGATCGGCAGGAGGCGGAAGTAATAAAAGCAGGAAATGATGTCCTGGGTGAAGGGGGCCACGTTCATGGCCAGGGGGTCCTCGTCGTTATGGCGGCGGACCAACGTGTGCCGGATCTGGTCGTAGGTCTCCAGGTTGCGGGCCTTGTAGCCGCCCTCGTGCACGTTGTTCTCGAACTTCCAGGTGAGGAAGTCCACCGAGTCGAAATAGCTGGTCTGCAGGTCGTTCACCGGGTAAATATTGTTGAAAGGGAACGCCGCCCGGGCCCGCG